>JAKSJT010000224.1 GCA_024402125.1 Bacteroidales bacterium | reverse complement strand
TCTTCTTGATACCTGCAGCCTTTGCCCATTCCTTGATGACGGCATCTACATCTGCAATTCCAAACGGAAGGTCAGGGAATACGAGCTCATCAAAGTCACGACGGGGAGGAAGATACTTCTGGGCAACCTTGTTCATTGGCACATAGACCATGTGTCTGGTCTTACTCATCATCTTTTCTATGCGTGTCTCTCCGTCCTCGACGATGATGTCCTTCCATTTGAGCGTGCGAAGGTCACTGTAGCGTAAGCCGACGAAACAGCCGAAGATGAAGAGATTTTTATAATCCTCGTTACTGCATGGTGTATCTATGAGCGTCTTTATCTCGTCCGCGATAAGGTAGTTGCGTTTGTGGACTGGTCCCTGAATCGTGCTACTGTCAAATAGCTCGACAGGATTCTCCTTCACCATGCCTTTTCGCTGGGCATACTGCATCACGCTACTCAGAGCAGAGATCATGCCTGTGATAGTCGCCTTGGCAAGTGGTTCTCCTGCTGCGGTGCGCTCCTTCTTCATCATATTGTCGGCAAGAGCCTTGACGAAATCAAGATTCACCTCCCACATGCGTATGTGCGCGTTTACCTTCTTTATATGATAACAGAGTCGCTGATAGCGAGCCTTCGCACCTTTACTTCCTCGTTTGGTACGAAGCTTTCCATATTCAGCGCATACCTCAGTAAGAAGACGTCTGCTGTCATCAACACCAGCATTGGCATCCTTGTCATGCGCAAGATTCGCCATGCGCTGCGCAATGATATTGGCAACGGCACGGCGTGTATGGTCGTTCATGCGTTTTACGTCTTCCGAGCGACCTGGCAGGAGATACATCTTCAGGAACTCACTCCTGCGCTGCCCATCTACCATATAGTCAAGATAGATGGACTTGCTGCCATCAGCGAGCTCCTTGTATCGAACCTTTATAGGATTAATCTTCTTACGCTTATTTACCATTATTACTACCATTTTGTGCTACAAAGGTAATAAAATATTCCGATATAGCAAGTATTTACGGTAGTAATTTATTTCGATAAAGCAATAATAATTGATTTTTAACATATTTTGCAATGATTATTGTGCAAAATAAGTAATATAATCATCCTAAATCGTCTTGCTTCTTTTCTTCAAGCTCCTTTGGCGCTTCTTTTATAATATCGCTGAAAACGCTGTCCATTTTCTCAACAGAATCGTACCGTTTCCCATTGAGATAACCCTCATATTCCTCCATGTAGTCTGTAGTACAGAAGCCCATCATATAGGCTGCGGTATAATAGTCTGCTCCAGCTCCAAGAAGTAGGGAAGCATAGGTGTTTTTGGCAACGATATAATTGACAGGAGTCTCGATACCAGCTTCCTTTCGCCAGTTCTCATTATGGATGGCAAGGATTGTATGTCGTCTGCATTCAAAGACGTGACAGGAACCCTTGGCTCTCCTTCGTGGAGGAAGACAAGCAACAGCCATGTCGGATAACGGAACTTCAATATCCCTTCCAGAACGAGATTGTCTCAGGATAGCCCACGTCCGACCATCTTTTTTGTAGATGTGTTTCCAGCATAGGCTTTCCATGGTCTTGGGAGTTGAGCCTGTGAAACAAGCGAACAGGAATTGTCTCTTGACGTATTCTTGACGATAGGGAGTATCAATCAGTTTCAGAAGTTCATCTTGGGAGAGGCATACCAGAGGGCGTTTCTTCTTTTTCTTCAAGCAAACGGCTAACAGGCTATGGCAGGGATTGGCATCAATATAACGCTCACGGATGGCGCCATTCATACTGTTGCCAAGTTTCTTGAGCAAGTCCCAGCATGATTCAAATGAGAGAGTTCTCTCATCATGGTTAGTACATGGCTGCTCCTTGAGGTGGTCGAAGAACGATACGACGAAATCTTCGGTAATATCCTTCAGGAGTATATCCGCATTGAAGCCACTAAGGTAATCCTTGAGCTTGGAGTAACCTCGCATATAACTGCGTGATGCACGCTGCGACAGCTCAACCTCATACAGGTCGAGCCATTGCAGCAGTGTCAAGTCCGTATTGAAAGACCTGTTGGCGATGCCGCTCTTGTCTATGGTAAGTTCTGCAATAAGTGAACGTCGGCGTTCCTCAAACAGGAGCATTAGTTTTTGGTTGTACTCCTTGGCTGTATCGTCATCCTCTGGTAAGAGACGTTCATCCTGCCAAAGATATTCACGAACACCGTTTCGATAGATGTCGAAGTAGGCGCTCTTCTCACCATTCTTCAGTTTCTTGAAACGCAGCTTGACTATTTCCTTGGCTTTTCCCATACTATTCTTTTCTTCAGACGCTCTGCGAACATCTCGTTGATCTTGTCAGTGACCTGTAGTTTCTTTCCTTCAAGGATATGTGTATAGCCCATGGTACTCTCCATATCACAATGACCGAGATTGTTTTGAGTAATGGACAGGCTTGCTCCAAGTTCATACTGAAGGGTAGCGAAAGTATGGCGACCGCTGTAGTAGCTGATATGCTTATCAATACCAGCTGCTTCTATCCATTCCTCAAGGTAAGCATTGATACTGTTTGTTCCAGCATACAAGTCAAAGACGAGATCTTCCTTCGAAGCATCCTCACTTCTCTTTGGCAAGACGGACATTGCGAGTTTGTTCAACGGAACATAGACATATCTCCTGGTCTTGGATTGCAAGATCTCTACCTGCCATTTCTCGTCATGTTGTACGACATTCTTCCATTTCAGCCGTTTGAGGTCTGTCCATCGTAGTCCGGTGGCGCATGAGAAGAGAAAAGCCGTCCTTGTCTTTTCGTTCCTGCAAGGGGTAACAATAAGTTTCTGCAGCTCGTCAAAGGTGAGTGGATTGCGTGTGTGCTTAGGCTGTCCTAATCCCTTCAGGGTAGGAAGGAGTGCCTGACGGAAGTTTGCCTTTCCTTCATCAGTTGCCTGCTGCATGACGTGACCGAAGACCCCGTAAATGCTTTGGATCGATGATTTCCGAAGCAGATCACCAGTTACTTCTGATGGCGTATTGACAAGAGCATCGCGTAACTTCAGGGCAAAGATGCGGTTGACATCATGCAGTCGGATGTTCGGAGCTACCTTGTTGATCCAGTAGATGAGTGTGTCATAGCGTCTGTCTTTCGGCTTACCCATCTTCTTTCGTCGGTCACAGTACAGCTTTATGTAGTCAACGAGTTTTGTGTCTGTATCATCACGCTCCAGCAAGTCATGTGAGAATCCCTTACGTGTTGCTTCCTTATAGCGTTGGGCACGGATATTCTGAGCTGCAAGCATCGTCAGCTCATTCTGTTTCTTGTCCTTTTCGGTCTCTTCGGGGACTAAATAAAGATGCAAGCACTCGGTGGAGCGCTTGCCTTCATGGTGCATCTCAAGATAGATGGACTGGTTGCCATTCTTGAGAGGACGTGTACGTATGATGATCTTTTCCCTGGTTATCTCAAAATCGTTCATGTCTTGGGTTTGCGAATCCGACCATTATACTCTGATATAGTCATTAAGCAGGAAGGGGATTACTCCAACGTATATAACGCCATCGTCATCTGTCCACATTTTCTGGTTGCCATCGAGCACCACAAACTTTCTGAAGAAATCTGCGGTGTTATGTAATGAGAATGTCTCTTGATCCTTTTTCTCTGGCGTGTCAACATTGAGTGCCGATTGGATATAGACTTTTTCGTTCCCGACATTTACGACAAAGTCTATTTCGTATTGACCTTGTTTGCGCTTGCCGTCAACCATACGCTCAACCTCGACAACTCCGACATCAACACTGTAACCTCTGCGGATTATTTCATTGTAAAGCATATTCTCCATGAGGTGTGAGCGTTCCTGCTGGCGGAAATTTAATCTGGCATTTCTTAGACCAAGGTCAATCGAATAGTATTTCTGTATTGAACTAAAGTGCTTTCTTCCCTTTACATCGTACCTCTTGGCACTTTTGAAAAGGAAAGCGTCTTCAAGATAATCAAGATAATTCTTGATAGTATGATCAGAAGTAGATTTATCAAGCAGTGTTGCAGCAGTACAAGCCAGTTTGTGAGGATTGGTAAGCGACCCGACAGAAGAAGAGAGTGCGTCTACCAATGCGCTCAGTACTGCGTCATCCTTCAGTTTATAACGCTCAACAATGTCTTTGATATATACGTTATGAAAAAGGTCTTGCAAGTATTTCCTTTTTTCGTTTTCATCTTCTTCGAGTACAGCCAAAGGCATTCCTCCATACATCAGATATTGCTCAAACGCATCGGCTTTGTCCAGACCTGAGTATGATAGGTATTCATCAAATGACAGAGGATATACTCGGATTTCGGAGCCTCGGTCGCGGAAGTTCGTAACGATGTCATTTGAGAGCATCTTTGAGTTGGATCCTGTTACGTAGATATCCAGATTAGGATGTGACATGAGGTCATTCAGGACATCGTAAAAGGTAGTATAGAGCATATCCTGGTCTTCTTCAGGAACCACGGACTCGTCAATATCCTCATTCTTTACCTTATATGATAGCTGTATCTCATCAATCATCACATAGTATTTTTTACTCTTATCCTTGGTCTGCTTAATGACATACTCATATAGCAAGTTGGGATTCCTATACTTGAGATGAGATTTTCTATCCAGAGCTATTTCAACAAAATTCACTTCTCCGGCATTCTCTTCAATCAGTTTCTGCTTGAATAGAGTGTTGAGAAGAAATGACTTTCCGCAACGTCTAATACCAGTAATGATTTTGACTTTGCCGTTCCATCTTTTACTCATCAGTTTGTTGATGTATTCGTTTCTTTCAATTACCATACTTTATACGTTATTATCGGTTAACTGCAAAACCTGTCGTAATTGCGACCATTTTTGCAGTGCAAAGGTAATGATATTTCTTCAAATAAACAAGAAAAGCGGGCGTGTTACTGCAATTTTAATCGTAATTGCGACCGTTTTTGCAGTCACATGAGGCTTTGAAGAGTCAAATCACATTAGTTCTTTTGTCAAAACATGAGCTACACATTTATAATATATTATGCGCACGCGCGAGGGAGATGTGAAAAATCCTATAACATAGAATCCGGAGACTATGCTATTTTATTTATCGGAAGTGGACTCCTGAAAGGAGGAAAAACATGGTATCATGCATCGTCTTGGATGCATATTTTATTGAAAATCCAGGCTTCAAAAAGTACTATGTTTTGGTGCTCGGGTAACAAACGGTACACGGTTTTATAGGTTTTGGCACATTTTTGCCTATTTTACCCATCATTGATAGAGATGTAGTGCGGAATAGTATATCCTCGCAAAAAGGATCACGAACCATGACTTCAAATGAAGTCGGGAACACGATGCTTCTTACTTTCAAAACCGAGTAATTTTCCAACAAAATTGATGAGTCATTCTCATGTTTCCAGTATTCTCTATATAGTAATTCCAAATCGTATTGATTTTGGTAAAAAGTGCCGTTGTATTTTATTACGCAGACTGTTTTGTCGTTCCCTTGCTGATG
>JAKSJT010000223.1 GCA_024402125.1 Bacteroidales bacterium | reverse complement strand
TTGGACAGCGTTCCGGAAGAAGGTCCGAGAAGTAGACCTTGTTGTTTCTTTTCTCATCAAACATATTCTCCGCCCCTTTCAGTCGTCCTCGAACGGTGGATCGACATGTTCATACTCCTCGTCCGTCTCGAATGGAAGCCTTGGCTTCTCCATCCCCTCCGGGTAGATATGTTCCACCACGCGTCCATCGGAGTAGACGCACTTCACACCATAGCATGGGAACTGGGCATTGTCCAGCTTGCGACCGCCGTCATGAGGAGCTTTGCGGATCTCCTCCACGGCATGTTTCGCCTTTTCTATTTCAGCCATAAAGATTATACTGATTATAGTTAATAAATTATTAAATATTAATCAGTTACGCGTAACCTTTAACAGCTGCAAAGGTATGTCATCGTCCTCCCGGATACCAAATTTTTTGTGTTAAAAGTTGTTAATGTTTCCGAAATCGTCGACAGGAAGGCGCCATGAGCCTGATAGCAAGGATCAATCGCTATAGTAGTCGAAACGGATACCTCTCGATGACAGGAAATCCATGAACCTGTCTATTGAGTCGACCGTACGGAAACGCTCCGACAGAAGAGCGATCACTGCATCCGCCCCGAGGACTCCGAGATGGAGCTCCATATCCGCCAGAGCACATGACACCTCTCGTTCATACTCGTCGTCTCCGCATATCATGTAGCAGGCATCACCGAGGTCCTGTTGGGTCATCATGACCCTTCCGTCCTCCACATCAAGCCAGATGGTCCTTGATGTATCAAAGTTGTCTGAGTAGATCTCCATGTCTCAGTCCTCCTTATAATCTGTAATAACATCCTTGAAATAGTCCTTCAGTTCATCGAAAGTCCATGGGTGACCGTTCTGGAAAGCTCTCAGGGATTCCATCACCTGGAACATGGTAATGGCCCTGAACTGTATCCTGAGGCTCATCAGCGGGATTATGAAGGACCGATTCCCCTCCATGAATACCACATCGCTGAAAGCACCGTTACCAGTAATATGTACAAGAGTACCATATATCTGCAGACCCCGCGGCGCGATGTCGCCATCATCATCGATTGCATCCATCTCAAGCGCGCTCACTACGATTCTAGCATATCCGCCATGCATATTGATGACCTCATCGAGTTCGAATGAATCGTATCCTGCTGGAAGCATTTCGACAAGTTTATCCTCTGTCACTTCCTTGTGAAAATCCACGTACCCGCACATAGAGTCATCATCCTCGGTGAATCCATTCTCGCTTAGATAGTCCATGCCTCTAAGCCCAATGGGCACGCGGTAGCGTGGAGAAGAGTCCTTCGCGTTCACGTAGAACGCAGCGATCAGTTCGTAAATCATCGTTTTTCTGTCTTGTAACCTTGGCAGGTTCCAGGACCGATGGCCGCTCCGCGCGCTGGGCAGCCGTCGGTCATAGCAACCCGCTGCCGGTATGTTGATAAGGAAATTATTGTCGGGGAGAAGAACTCTCCCTCACTGTTACATCACAAAGGTAATGAGTTAAAATGACAGTTATCGTCACAAGTGATTATTTTTTAACATTGCACGTGCATGCAGTATCACCATCCAAGCCTTCATACGAAGACTGCGTAGAGCTATTCTGCCATATGCTCAACTCTCTGAAGTAGTGTCGGGTGTGAGTACGACATGAACACAACAGCAGGGTGAGGAGTCAGGTTTGACAGGTTTTTCTTCGAGAGCTTCTTCAGAGCACTGGATAGTGATTCCCCCAGCCCATGCTGACGGGCGAACTCGTCAGCCTCCCATTCATGCTTCCTGGATGACATGTTCTCCCAGATGCCCATCACGATGGAAATCGGAGTCCAGAGCATCCCTAGCACCATGAGGTTGATCGCGAAGAAATGGCCGCTTGCACCTGCCGCCTGTGCGATTGCATCAGATCCAAGGACTAGCCCCAGGACATAGGTGAGGATGAATGTGGATGCCAGGGAGAGCGGCATAGACTTGAGACTGTGCTTCTTTTTGGCGTGCCCCATCTCATGGGCCAGGACGGCCAGCGTCTCGTCAGTGCTGAGCTGCTCGATGAGCGTATCGTAGAGGACTATCCTCTTGTTCTTGCCGAAACCTGTGAAATACGCATTGGCATGGGTGGTTCTCCTTGAACCGTCCATGACATAGATGTCCTTCATCCTGAAGTCAACATCCTTGGCAAATGCAGTTATCGCATCTCGCAGCTCGCCCTCGGGAAGAGGTGTCTGCTTGTTGAATATAGGTACGATGAGCTTGGAATAGAAATACGATACGAACAGCGTGAAGACAGTCATCACACCGAACGCCGTGAGCCAGAAGTACTCAGGCATCCAGTTGTAGACAGCCGTGAGAAACGACATGAGACCGCTGCTGAGGACGGCTTCGAGAAGGATTCCCTTGAAGATGTCTGCCACGAAGGTCTTAGGTGTAGTCTTGTTGAACCCGAAATTCTCCTCTATCACGAAGGTCTCGTACAGGTCGAACGGAATCTCGACCAAAGTCATCACCACGTCCAGGATAAGGGTGAATATGAAAGTCTGAAGTACCTCTGACGATGTCCATCCAACCACGACATCAGCAAGCCATCCGAACACACCGCATGAGAACAGCACGAGGGTCAGCGACACAGAGAAAAGAGTCGATATCCTGCCGAAACGCTTGTTGGCAGCGAAGTAATCCTGCTGCCTGCGGTATTCCGAATCGTCATAGATGCCATTAAGAAGTTCAGGCACCGGCTGCTTTGCGGCCTTCGCCGAAAGAAGGTCCATCACCGTAGTGTATATGTACTCAAGTACATTGATGGCTATCACGAGCCAGAATATGAGAGTCACGTTCATACGACAAAGATACTGCTATAAAAAGACAGATATCGTCACAAGATAAAAATTGAGGCCGACATTTCTGCCAGCCTCAATGATGTTATCCCCTTAAGGTTCGTTCTTATTTCATGCTCTCCTTGCGGTAAGCCTTTCCGAGTTTCTCGAGCTCGAGGGTAGCCTTGCGAACGCGAGCCTTCGCTGCCTTGTTGTTCTCAATAAAATGAAAGGATTCAAAAGGAAGTTGGTATTTTGTCTGAATTTTAGAAAGCTACTTTGATACTTAGTCAAAGTATTGGGAAGATAAAAATCAATTTGGCAGGGGGGCGTTCGTATTTGGCTTCTTCTTTTTATTCTCTCCTATACTTATACCACAGAGCAAGTTTTGCCGCTTGAAGGAACTCAATATTTATTTCATCACTAGTCAAGTTGATTGATTTAAGCATTTTTTCATTCTTCCTGAATGAGTTACACAAAAGCCTTACATCATTGTCATCAACATCGATCCGGTATAACAAATTAGCAAAATATATAATCACATCTGGATAGATCTCCCTCTGTTGACGATATACGCAGACCTGACTTGAAAAATACTCCATATCATCTTTCGTGAATTTTGGCTGCAAACCAAGAATAGGATTTACAAGAAGCTGAGTTGCAGATTTCATCAAATTGACAAAAGCCCCTAGGGTATACTGCTGATCAGAAGTCATCGCTGTATACTTTGTGCCAAAGGTACTTATTATTCCAATAGCTTCTCTTAATTTTGCTGTTTCAATCTTGATACGATCCACTCTTTCATTGATTTCAACCGTAGCAAGGTCATATGAACGGGCATCTCTTTCACTGATAAGAGTAAAAACCTTCTCCAACTGTTCCTTGTCTGTTCTAGTGGACCAATAAAACAAGCCACTAGCAACAAGTGCTACACCCGCAATGGCCCATCCAATCGGTCCGGCCATTGCTAACAGTGCTTCTCCTGCTGCAATCCCGCCACCTCCTGCTGCAATCGCACCACCTCCTAGCCAGGCTATGGCTGCATTTGTTGCGGCGGCTCCACTTAGTGTTGAAATGGCAGTTCCTGTTGATGCAACGCCAAATGTTGTTGCGACTCCCATTGCCGCTGTCGGGCCAAGCGCTCCTACCCCAATTCCGGCAAGGGCTCCTGTAACAGCGCTTTTCTTGGCTTTCCCTGCGGCTTCTTCATATTCTTTTTCTATTCTTTCTACTTGAGCCTTCCAGTTAAGTCGCTGTTCCTTTATTTTATTATAAGTGATAGTAGTGTCACTTGGGACATTTCTAATCTCATCAAATTTTGCTTGAATAGATTGTAGAGCGAGCTGGAGATCCGAAGAAAATTCTCCCAAATACTCTATGCTGTGATTAGTTCTGTTAATAGCGTCCTGAACTTTCTCTTGAGCGATTTCCAGTTTTGACTTGCTTCCCATATCCTATTTTTTCAGAAAATAATTATCTATGTCTTGTTTTATCATCAACGGATCTTCTGCTTTTCGTAATGAAGCTAGTTCCGAAGATAGTTTGAAGGCTTCTTGTACCTGATTAGAATGCTTTATCATATCGGTAAAATGTAAAAGCTCTTGGTCATTATACAATACTGCCAATTCATTGAGCCCTTCAAGGTAGTCTACCAGAATAGCTTTTTCTCGTTCTGCAAATAAAGCATCTTGTTTAGCTCTATAATATGTGATACCATCCTTTGCTTCACCATAGAGAGAGAATGCAAATCTTCCTATTCCTGCAATGTTTAATCTAAGGAAGAATTCTACTGGATTAAAAGATCCTCCTCCCGTTATAAATCCTCTAATGGTTGCGTCTCCTGCATCGATTAAACAGAAGGTTCCATGGGCAACAGTAAGCATCCTTCTTATGGTTGGGTTTTTGAATGGCTTACAGAATTTCCATGCATCAGCAAATGATCGTTGTCCATTTTCGGTCTCTTGGTAATACTTCATGAGTCTTCTTATGCAATAGATCAATCTAACCAAAGACTCATTTATGAATACGGGAATGGTCTGCGCGGTCTGGAATCTAAAATCAAATCCTTCTGTATACAATTCTTGTACGATACTGCAAACGTCTTTATCAAATTGCCCAACTGGAATATTAAGTTTGGCCTTAATAACTATTATGTCGTTAATCCATGTCCACAAAGGAGAAGGAATTCCCATTCCTCTACTTTTGCTTCCAGAAGAACCACTGATGTCAGACATGATATGGCAAAACCAATTGACAAATCCGCACAATAGTTTTCCTGGTGTGCTATGTCCGTGGAGCTGAAAATCACCACCGACGTCAACAAGTTCTATCAGTTGACCATCTGACACGAAATGAGATGATTTTGTGAATTGATCAAGAATAGAGAAGAATAGTCCTAAAAGACTCGGATTATGACCAAGTGATTTGAAGTGATGGTTCGACGCATTGAGATCAAAAACTATACTTCCAGCATCACCTAGTCCCCTTTGATCGTAAGGTATTTTAAAATGACGCTCAAGATATCCTATTGCCGAACTAGTTGGGTCTGCATTCCCTTTAGGACCGTTCCATCCACACAGCTTGGCAAAATCACGAGTCCTATTTTCAAACCACTTATCAGTTATATCCCCGAGCGGTGATTCTCCTGGTTTGCCAACTAGAAACACGTCGATTATTCCGCAAATGGCTC
>JAKSJT010000222.1 GCA_024402125.1 Bacteroidales bacterium | reverse complement strand
GTAGACAAGTTCAGGCCAAAGGGCGAAGGAGAGCTTGAGGCAACCTTTATCCACAAGGATGGATATGAGGATGAATTCGAGCTTGAATACATCACATTTGACCGTCACGTGCTCGTGTGGGTGGTTGATTAAAGCATTTTGAAGTTATCAACACCCATGTAACAAAAGTGTTTATCAAATTTTAAGAATTCTAAATTAGAACTACTTGTATAGACCTGTTAACCAACAAGTTAACAGGTTTTTTCGTTAATTGTTGAAAACTTTTTCTTACTATTTTTAGAGGAACTTTTCATTATTCTCTTATATTTGTATCCCTAACGGACATGAAAAATTTCGTCTAGAGCACATAATAACAAACTAGAGCAAATAAGGAATCAATATGGTAAAGTACGTAGTAAAGCGTGACGGCCGAATTGTCGACTTCAACAATCAGAAAATCGTAGCTGCAATCCTTAAGGCAATGGAGGTAACAGATAACGGCGGAGACATCGTCCTAGCCGCTACAATTGCCGATGCTATTTCTAAAAAGGACACAGACCGCATGAGTGTGGAGGAAATCCAGGACTGTGTTGAAATGGAGCTCATGAAGAGCCCTAGAAAAGAGGTTGCAAAGAAATATATCGCTTATAGAAACCAGCGAAGCCTTGCTCGTAAGGCAAAGAGCCGTGAGATCTTCCAGACTATCATCGAGGCTCAGGCTAACGATATCACTAGAGAGAACGCAAACATGAATGCCGACACACCTGCCGGTATGATGATGAAGTTCGCTTCTGAGTCAACAAAGACTTTCGTTGACGAGTGTCTTCTCTCTGAGGATGTAAAGGATGCCGTTCAGAATGGTTATATCCATATCCACGACAAGGACTACTACCCAACAAAGAGCCTTACTTGTCTCCAGCACCCTCTCGACAAGATCTTGAATGAGGGTTTCCAGGCAGGTCATGGAGAGTCTCGTCCTGCTAAGAGAATTGAGACTGCTGCAGTACTTGCTTGTATCTCTATGGAGACCGTACAGAACGAAATGCACGGTGGTCAGGCTATTCCAGCATTTGACTTCTATCTTGCTCCATATGTAAGAAAGACATTCCAGGAGGAGATGGACCGCATCGGCCAGTATGAGGGTAAGGACTACTCTCACCTTAGAGATGTTGAAATTGATGACTACATCAGACGTGACCTAACAGGCATGAAGGGTGAAGAGAAGGCAGTACAGCACTGTATCAACCAGACTGTAAGCCGCGTTCACCAGGCTATGGAGGCATTCGTTCACAATATGAACACTATCCACTCTCGTGGTGGAAACCAGGTTGTATTCTCATCAATCAACTACGGTACTGATACATCTGCTGAGGGTCGCTGTATCATCAGAGAAATCCTCAACACAACATATGAGGGAGTTGGAAACGGTGCAACTGCTATCTTCCCTATCCAGATCTGGAAGAAGAAGAGAGGCGTCAGCTACCTTCCATCCGATAAGAACTATGACCTCTACAAGTTCGCTTGTAAGGTAACAGCTAGAAGATTCTTCCCTAACTTCATCAACCTTGATGCTCCTTACAACTTCCATGAGAACTGGAAGGAGGATGATCCTAAGAGATATATGTGGGAGTGTGCTACAATGGGTTGTAGAACACGCGTATTCGAAAACAGATTCGGTGACAAGACATCTATCGGTAGAGGTAACCTCTCATTCACAACTGTGAACATCGTTCGTCTTGCTATCGAGTGCATGGGAGAGAAGGACAAGGAGGCTAGAATTGGCCTGTTCTTCGAGAAGCTCGACAAAGTTCTCGAAATTGCAGCTAAGCAGCTCGATGAAAGATATGAGTTCCAGAAGACAGCTCTCAAGAAGCAGTTCCCACTCCTTATGGGTAAGCTTTGGACAGGTAGCGAGGATCTCAAGCCAACTGACACTATTGAGTCTATCATCAATCAGGGAACTCTTGGAGTTGGTTTCATCGGTCTTGCTGAATGTCTTATCGCTCTTATCGGCAAGCACCATGGTGAGTCAGAAGAAGCTCAGGAGCTTGGTCTTCGCATTGTAACATTCATGAGAGATAAGGTTAACGGTTTCTCTGAGACATATCACCACAACTATAGCGTTCTCGGAACTCCTGCTGAGGGTCTTTCAGGAAGATTCACAAGAATGGACAAGAAGAAGTTCGGTATCATCCCTGGCGTTACAGACAAGGACTACTACACAAACTCAAGCCACATTCCAGTATACTTCCACTGTACTCCTAAGCATAAGGCAGAAATTGAGGCTCCATACCACAATCTTGAAAGAGGTGGTCACATCTTCTATGTTGAGATTGACGGAGATGCAACCCACAACCCAGAGGCTATCATGAACATCGTTGACCTCATGGACAAGTACGATGTTGGTTATGGATCAGTTAACCACAACAGAAACCGTTGTCTTGACTGTGGATTCGAGGATTCAACAGAGGATCTCAAGGAATGTCCTCACTGCCACAGCAAAAACATCGATACACTCCAGAGAATCACAGGTTACCTTGTAGGAACAACCAACAGATGGAATAGCGCAAAACTTGCTGAGCTTAAGGACAGAATCGTTCACAAGTAATGGCAGATAATAATAAAATATGCATAATGGAAGTCATAGAGCAGACCATGGCTGATGGTCCCGGCTTTAGGACTTCGATTTATTGCGCTGGCTGTCACCATCATTGCCCAGGCTGTCATAATCCCCAGTCTTGGGATATGAATAACGGACATTGGGTAACGGTCCAGGAACTCTTGGACATTATCAAGGCTGATGACCTCAGCAATGTATCTTTCTCAGGAGGAGATCCTTTCTACCAGGTTGAAGCATTCACTGAACTTGCCAGAAGAATAAAGGAAGAGACAGACAAGACCATCTGGTGCTGGACAGGATTCACTTATGAAGAGATTCTGGCGGACAAGAAGCTTTCTATGCTTCTTCCGTACCTTGATGTCCTTGTAGCCGGTCCATTTATCCTTGAGCAAAGAGACACACACCTTCTTTTTAGAGGCAGCCCAAATCAAAGGATTATTTACTTGACAGAAAAGCCCGATGACACAATACCTGGGACAGTTCCTCTTATCGAGATTAAATGATACAATGAAAGCATTCCCACGCGGAATGCTTTCTTGCAATATATATATGTCCTATCTGCTTATCTAGGTCTAAGCCATGGCTCAGGGTTCTGTGGGGTATTTCCTGACCAGATCTGAAGATGAAGCTGAGTCTCTCCATTGATTGTATCTACTGTTCCTAGAACCTGACCTGTCTTAACCTTGTCACCAGGTTTAACAGCAACTCCGCCAATCTTACAGTAGAAAGAGAAGTAGTCTCCGTGCTGCACAAGGATACACTGATTGTATCCAGCCACTACCATGATATTCTTTACAACGCCATCATAGATGGCCTTAACCTGAGCACCTTTAGCGGTTGCAATAGTGACTCCATTGTTGAAAGGAAGTTTCACGTTCTTATAGACAGGATGATAGTGCTGTCCATAATGATCAACAACAGGGCCATCAACTGGCCAAGGAAGCTTACCTTTATTCGCTTTAAACTCTCCTCCAAGCTTATAGTCAATAGGCTGAGTAGTCTTTGAAGAAGTTGAACTCTTCTTCGAGCTGCCCTGCATTGCTTCTCTAATGATCTTCTCGATCTCTCTATTAAGCGCTTCAACCTGCCTCTGCTTTGAGTTGATGTCCGACTGAATCTTTGACTTATCCTTCTTCAGTTGGGAAATAAGTTTTTCAGAAGCTGTTTCATCACTCTGGAGCTGATCAAGTTCCGCAACTCTTGCCTGACGCATAGACTCGGCCTTACTCTTTAACTGAGAAAGGTTTGCCTGCTGATCTTCAAGCTCCGCCTTCACTTCCTTGATCTTTGTAGCCTGTACATTCATCTGAGAAGAAAGATCTCTAAGATAACCGAAGCGTCTGAAAGCCTGTCCCAAGTTATCACTTGCCAGGATATACATATACCAGACCTTGGCATCTCTATTCTTATAGGCATTACGGATGAGCTTGGTGTAGTAGAAGGACATAGTATCAAGCTGAGCCTGAGTAAAGTCTATCTCCTTCTGTGTTGAATCAATCTGATATGACAGGTACGAAATGTCCTTGTCACTCTCTTCGATAAGCTCTTTTCTGTTTGATATCTTTTTTCTGACAAGAGTAAGGTTTGACAAGGCCTTATTGCTCTTTGACGAGTTCTCCTTTAGCTGCTGGTCAAGTACCGCAATCTCTTTCTGAAGTCTGGCTTTCTTTGTCTCCTGAGTCTTGGTATTCTGGGCAGACAGCACATTAGACGACAAAATAGCAGCAATGAAAATCATTACTACCATTCTGCCTAAAGAGGTCATTATGCTGAATACCTTCTCCATCATTACTTAATTGCGTCTAGCTTTGCCTTTATTCTGGCCTCAAGAGTCGGATCCTCGTTATTCACGTTCTTAGCCTTTGCCTGGTTCCAGTATGACTTGGCCAAGTCATACTCTTTCAGTTCATAGAGAACTTCAGCATAGTGGTCAAGGATTGTGACACTGTCCTTTCCTCCATATAGCATAGCATGCTTGAAGAACGGCTTAGCTTCCAGAGCTTTTCCCTGCAGGAACAGAATCCATCCGAATGTATCCAGATAAGTCGGATTATCAGGTTCCTTCTCGACTGTAATCTTACTCATGGTGTAAGCCTTCTTCAGGTTCTTGCCCTCAACACTGAGATAGTAAGCGTAGTTATTAAGCACAGGGACATAGTCTGGTCTTATCTTAAGAGCCTTCTCATATGCCTTGTATGCGTTCTTTGAATCACCTAACTGATGATACATATCACCAATTGTTGACAGACATGGCAATGTAATTGATGTATCAGCCGGAGCCTTGGACATCATGATTTCACAATTGGATATGACGTTCTTGTAATCCTCAAGACTGTAATATGCTGATGTCTTGAAGTCATACAGAGCCACCTGTTCAGGGAACTTGGCAATTGCCTTATCTGTCTGCTCTATCAGTTCGTCCCACGAAGAAGACAAGCTCAGAACCTGAAGATATGTGACATTTGCCGTGAAGCTCTCAGGAGCAAGCTCAAGCCATCTCTCAAAGAAGAAATTAGCAAGTTCCTGTCTTCCTGTGCTATAGTAATAAAGCGCTGTATTCTGAACTACTGTCGTGTCTGAATTATGAACAGCCACACAAGTTGAATACAAAGAGTCGAGGTTTGATCTGAATGACTGAATAAATCTAGGGTCAGACCTTTGAACAAGCATCTGGAGATATCTTGATTTATCTTCTGGATCAATCATAGGTTCTGCCACAAACTCATTCATCTCCTTGAAATAGTTTGTGTAGTCTCTTCTGATCCTGTAGACCTCAGCTTTTCCTAGCAGTGCAGGAGCAAAACTTCTATCCAAAGCCAACGCCTCATTGTAATATGCCAGAGCTGTAGAGTCTTCATACTCTCCGATCGCATGATCACCCAAAGTTGTCAGAATCTCCACAGATGAGTAGTCCT
>JAKSJT010000221.1 GCA_024402125.1 Bacteroidales bacterium | reverse complement strand
TATATCCTCAAATAGTTTTCATTTACTTATAGTGAAAATGATAATACAAAAGATTATTATTCGAGTAAATGGATTGTTCATCTGTCAATTCAAAAAAGCAACTGCCCCACCGGTCCATCCGGTCTGAATAATAAACGAGCAACTATAAAGAATACTTCTTCAATAACATCGAAATAATACGAAAAACAACACAAGAAATGCCCTATCATTATAATAGAAGTATCAAACACTGATTATCTCAAAAATCTATCGCCAAAATTTGCAACATTGAATCTTCCGAATTAGTTTTGCAAAAATTTTATTAATTAGTGTTTATGGCAAATAATATCAAAGGTGACATCTTCGGCGGTATAACCGCTGGTATCGTTGCCCTCCCGCTAGCTCTGGCATTCGGAATCCAGGCTTTCAGCGGAATTGACGACCCTTCTGCAAGCTCAATGGGAGCTCTCGCAGGCCTCGTAGGAGCTACCCTACTTGGTTTCTTCGCATCTATCTTCGGTGGAACACACTCACAGATAAGCGGACCAACTGGTCCTATGACAGTAATCACAGCTACCCTTATCGGTGGAGCGTGGGCTTCCTCCGGTGGAAACATGTCTACTGTGCTTATGACAATGTCCCTCGCAGGACTTTGCTGTGGAGCGTTCCAGATCCTTTTTGGTGTGCTTAAGATCGGTAAGTACATCCGTTACATCCCTTATCCAGTATTGTCCGGATTCATGAGCGGTATCGGTGTAATTATCATTCTTCAGCAGATCTACCCTCTCCTTGGACTCAAGGCTCCTGTATCTACAATTGATATGGTTGTAAAGTTCCCTGGCATCATTGCTGAGAGTGGAGTAACATTTGTCGCTCTTATCCTGGGTCTTGCAACTATCGCAATTATCGAGTTCTTCCCTAAGGTGACAAAGAAGATCCCTTCAACTCTTGTTGCACTTATCGTTGTAACAATCATTTCACTCTTCCTTGACCTTGAGGACAAGTTCATCATTGGAAGCATCCCTTCTGGTCTTCCAATGCCATTCTTCGCTAAGGAAGGAATTGACCTCGGTTCAATTGACTGGGCTACAGCAATAAAGGCTGCAGTAACTCCAGGTCTTACTCTTGCTTGTCTTGGTTCAATCGATACACTTCTTACATCAGTTGTTGCTGATAACATCACAAAGACAAAGCACAACTCAAACAAGGAGCTTATCGGTCAGGGTATCGGTAACGCAATCGCTGGTCTTTTCTGCGGTATCGCAGGTGCCGGTGCTACAATGCGTACTGTAGTTAACGTAAAGTCAGGCGGTAGAAGTCAGCTCAGTGGTGTAGTTCACTCACTCCTTCTTCTTTCGATCCTGCTCGGACTTGGATTCCTTGTAAAGTACGTTCCACTTTCTGTACTCGCTGGTATCCTTATCACAGTAGGTATCGGAATCATCGACTTCAAGGGTTTCAAGCACCTTAGAAAGGTATCAAAGTCAGACGCTGCAGTTCTTATCCTCGTATTCGTAGTAACAGTACTCGTTGACCTTCTCACAGCAGTAGGTATCGGTATGGTTGTAGCTTGCGTTCTCTTCATGAAGAATGTAGGTGATGTTATCGAGGAGGCTGGTACATCTTCAGCTCTCTCTGCTGGTGACCAGGAGTCTCCATGGGCTGATGAGAATGATATCCCTGAGACAGTGAAGAACAAGGTGTTCATCATTCATAACGCAGGTCCTCTTTTCTTCGGATCAATCAACAAGTTCAACCAGCTTATCAGTGAAGTTCCAGAAGGTGCAACTGCTGTTATCATCCGAATGAAGAAAGTCGTTTTCATGGACCAGTCGGGTCTTTATGCAATTGAGACAGCCATTGAGGATCTCAAGGCTAAGGGAACTAACGTATACCTCACTATGATTCACGAAAAACCTCTTGAGATGATGAGAAGCATCAATCTTGTTCCTGGTCTTCTCCCAGAGGAGAATGTCTTCGCGACATTCACAGACTGTGCAAATCATCTTGCAAAGACTCTTAATACAAATACAGAGACCTCCAGTGCTATAATTAGTCTGGAGGTTTTATTTTTGCACTCGGTCCAGACCATGTGCGACAGTAATTCCTTCACTCTAAAAGTTTCTTAACTTAACTGAAACGAAGCAGCCTCCCCGAAAGGAGGCTGTCATTAGTTAACATTACTTATTTGAATCTGAGTCTAGAAACCTAACCATTCATCAACCATAAGTGTCAGGACTTTGTCCTCTGCGCCCTTAAGAGTATCCCCGAGACTCTTTGGTATCATACAGAACGGATAGTTCACATAACCGCCCAGATCAGGAACGATGTAAGTGTCATCATGGTTGACACACAGAACAAAGGCGGCACCTGCATTGAAGGCATTTTGACACTTGATAGAGAATTCAAACTGTCCTCTATCAACAATGACACACTTGCCCTTGGCATCGATACCTTCGTAATCCTCTTCCCTGCCATAACCTACGTAGACATACTCGTAACCTCCTCCGAGTTCAACAAATGGATTCTCCCTTCCGGTTCCATCCAGAGGGCAATATGCGGCTATGCCGTATCCGCCATAATATACCCTATCAATTTCAGGGGAATTGATAGAAATATAACTGGTTGGCACTAGCTCTGGATGATAATATTTCTTGTTATTATACCTGTATGCTTTCTGTTCATACCTGAATTCATAGCCATCCTCCGTCTCTCCCCAGTACTTTATAGATAGTATACAATCATCTATGAGTTTAATTGAGATAGTTTCAAAGTATGTATTACCATATGGTTCAGTAAAAGGTCCAGCATATTTAATCAGGTAATGACCCTCCTCATTATTGAACAGCGTCGGTTCATCCTCAAGCCACCACAGGTTACATGCAGCGCGCTTTCCTGGTGTTGTCTCGATCGCAATCTTGCCTGTAACAAAATCGAACTCATATCGTACATTGTTAGTTTCCCATAAATAGGCACCGATCTTCTCCATCAATGTGCTATCATAAGCCGATGAATACTCAAATGTGACAGGAACAAAAGAAGACACTACGCTAGTGACTCCGGAGAAGACTCCAAAGGCTACAGAAAGCGTGTGGCCTTCTTCCAGAGGCAGACAAGTAGTGATGTCGAACTTGAGATTCAGCTCCACATATCCGTCAAGCCATGTATACACGCCGTAGAATGGATGAAGATCAGTTCCTGATGACTTTGTCTTCACATCTGCTGTAAAAAGACTTAAAGAGTTAATTCCATCTTTCAGGTCAGCCAGTGCATTTTCAGGAGTCACAATACACCATATGTCAAGTACGCCGTCTGTTACCTTGACGCTGCCATCTGAATAACTAGGAACAATTGTTATTGACTTAACCATTCCTTCCAGTGCAGAGACACGGTTCTCCAGATCATCAATTCGTGTTTGGAGTGCATCCGATGCGACCTTAATGTCGCTGGCGATCTTTGCTGTAATGTCACCGTTATACTTGCCAATAGCCTCAGAAATTGCCTTGTTGTATGCTTCCGTGAGTTCTGTCTTCGCTGCCTGTAGAGATGATACCATAGACGCATCAGCATCCGAAAGGACCTTAAGCATAGCATTCATCTCCGCAATGGTATAATAACCGGCAAGCTGCTCACTGACCCAACCCTTCATCGAAGACTCAGCATCCGCTATAGCTGCATCTATATCCACAGTCATTATGCTCTTTTTGATGTCAGCTAGCTCATCAAGGACTTCCTGGTATTTTTCCAGAGTGACAAAAGTTGCGCTCTCCCAGCTTTTCAGCTTTCCTATCTCTTCATCGATGTACTTTTTAAGATCGCTAATAGCAGTCTGGAGTCCCTCTATTGTCGACTTTACAGACGAAAGGTCTTTACCCATGGACTCCTCGGATGACACAATGTCTTTCAGCTTTGATTCCAAAGCCTGAAGAGATGTGATGGATGCCTGGATAGAAGAAATCTGCTGCTCGACCGAAGCAATCTTTCCTGTTTTAAGAGCATCAATCTGCGACTGCAGATCATCAATGTCTGAAGTAGGAGCGCAGGATGAGACAAAGATCATCATCACCGCCAGTAGAATGAAGTTTATTCTTTTCATATAATGATAGTTTAAAGTGTCGGGTGTGAAACGGCCTTGTCCATAAACTAAAAGCCGCGTAACCAAATTTATGGCTTCGCGGCTCAAATGTCTTTATCAATTCAGGAAAAAGAGCATTCCAAATTGATAATTGTAATAATATGTCTACCAGTTTGTCCTATTCGGATTACTCGTGAGTTGCAAATCTCTGCTCAGCGAGCTTCTCGTACTTTGTTCCTGGTCTACCGTAATTAGCGTATGGCCAGATGCTGATACCACCTCTAGGGGTGAATATACCAGTCACCTCAATATACTTTGGATCCATGAGCTTGATAAGATCCTTCATGATCTTATTGACGCAATCCTCATGGAAGTCTCCATGGTTTCTGAAACTGAAAAGATAAAGCTTCAGTGACTTGCTCTCCACCATCTTCACATCAGGGATGTAGCTGATTCTGATTTCAGCAAAGTCAGGCTGGCCTGTAATAGGACAAAGGGATGTGAACTCAGGGCAGTTGAATCTTACCCAATAGTCATTCTCCTGATGCTTGTTCTCAAATGCTTCCAGAACCTCTGGAGCATAATCTGACTTATATTCAGTCTTCTTACCAAGGGACTTCAGGCCCTCATTCTCTCTATTTGATGACATATGATTATTCTGTAGTTTGTCTATTTGCTTTCCTTACTTTTCAGATACTCTTCCAGTCCCTGACGACGGAGTTTACATGACGGACACTCTCCACAACCGTCTCCTGGGATTCCGTTATAGCAGGTAAGTGTCTCGTTTCGGACAAGGTCCAGAACTCCAAGTTCGTCCGCCATTGCCCATGTCTGAGCCTTGTCAAGCCACATAAGTGGAGTATGAAGGATGAACTGCTCATCCATAGCAAGGTTCATTGTCACATTGAGTGACTTGATGAAATTATCCCTGCAGTCAGGATATCCGCTGTAATCTGTCTGTGATACTCCTGTCACGATGTTCCTTATACCCTTCTCCCTTGCGTAGACTGCTGCAATACTAAGGAAGAACATATTTCGTCCTGGGACGAATGTATTAGGGAAAGAATCAGCCGGTTTCTCCTGATCCATCTTGATTGATGTATCTGTCAAGGAGCTTGTTCCGATTCTGCTGATAAAAGAGACATCTTCAAGATGAAAATCCACTCCTGCCTTCTGTGCAATCTTCTTTGCAAGTTCCACCTCAAGGCTATGCTTCTGGCCATACAGGAATGTTATTGTATGGACCTCCTTGAAGTTCTTCAGTGCCCAAAACAGACATGTAGTCGAGTCCTGACCTCCACTGAAAACAACAAGAGCTTTTGAATTATCAAGTATCATGATTCAATTCGATTAAATATCCTTGATTCTGAATGGATTGTATGAGATGCCCTCATCGTATGTGTCTGTTGCATCATACTCCTTGAGCTTCTTCACCACATAATTGGTAACAGGGAGGATAACAACCTCATAACCTGTCTTTACAACAACCTGAGTTATCATAAGGCCAATCACT
>JAKSJT010000220.1 GCA_024402125.1 Bacteroidales bacterium | reverse complement strand
TCCATATCAAACATTACGAGCTTTTTCATGATGCAAATATAATGTCAACAATGATATTGTACAACCATCGCCATTTTGTATTGATTTGGTCGACTGGAGGCAAAATCCATTTTGTCTTTAATAAACATCTTATTACTTTTGGAGTAGTAATTAAGAAACGCATAAATCTAGTATAAAATGGAAATGAAAATGAAAAGAATCATTGCTGCAGCACTTGCTCTTTGTCCTGTGACAGCATTTGCTCAGTTTGCCTGGCAGCCCGTTCAGGCACAGACTTCTGTAGTTGAAAAAGGCTCAGGAATCGTTAAGGTTGTAACTCATAATCAGGTCGCTGAGTGGGGAACTGTGATTAAGAGCATCGATGTCACCGTTGCAAACAAGAAGCTTCTAAAGAAGATTTCAGCAAAGGACTTCGACATAATCAACAATACATATAACACTATGTATGACCCAGCAACTGGCGAGGCAGTATCTGACTTTAAGGATGACGAGATCGTTCTCTCTAAGAAGGGCAATGTCCTTACAATCTCAGCAAAGCCTTTTGATGCAGAGGGTAAGAGAAACGCAAGATGGCAGAAGGAGCCTTGGCAGGTTATCTGTTCAAATCCTGCTCTTTCTTTCTCAGGAAAGGATGTTGATCAGAAGACAATTGATGTGATTGATGACTGCATCAGAGGTACATTCACATACGCTGGAATTACTAGAGAGTACATGCTCTATCTTCCAAAGGATGAGAAGGGTAACACTATTCCAAATGTTCCACTCTTTGTATGGCAGATTGGTGGTGGTGAGTACAACCAGGACATGATGACTGTAGCCCTTGCAAACAGATGCCTTGCATCTCTTCCTGACAACGGATACAAGTGCGCTACTCTTGTTTTCGCACTCGCTAACCCTAATTACTCTTATAGTGCATCACTCGACCCTGAGAAGATTAAGCTGGTAGACAGAAACAATGCTCTTCAGATGGCATTTATCGATACTCTTATCAAGGAAGGTAAGGTTGACGGATCTAAGCTCTTCTGCGCAGGCGCATCTAGTGGCGGTGGATGTACAATGAGATTCATGATGGCATTTGCAGATAGATTCAAGGCTGCAATTCCAATCTGCTCAATGGACCCTATAGTTCCAATTCATCAGGTTAAAGACCTTGATGTGGCTCAGCTCAACAAGGACCTTGAGGCAGCATGGACAGGTAACTCAGTGTACAAGTGGAACGGAACAGACATGGTTCTCAGCAAGATGAACACAAAGGCATTTGTTGAACTACCTATGTTCTTTGCACACGCTAAGGATGACACTACATGTAAGGTTGTTTCTACAGAGTCATACTTCGATGTAAGAGCTAAGCTTGGTGCTAGGAATGACAAGAAGGTTATCTACAGTGATGCAGATATGAAGGAATACGGTTTCGGAGGAGCTCTTGCTCACTTCTCATGGTGTAGAGTTCTCAATGACTACAATCCAGGTAGCCCAATGAATTGGCTTGTAAATCAGTTCTAATCAATATCAGACTGATATACTTAGGATATTGGCCTCTTTGCATAGATTTGCAAGGAGGTCTTTTTCATGTCCGTTAGGGCATTATTAGATTTTATGTGTTTTTGCTTATATTTGCGACATATGAAACTAAGAAAAATATTAATTACTGGTGCCTTGATATTGTCTTCAATTAGTGTATCGGCACAGATCAATAAACCAAGTGAGTTCACCAAGGCGGAGATTGACTCGACGAGCTATCTTATGGGCGTGAACTTCGGATCATTCATAAGAAGCTATAACTTCACAGATGTTGACTATGACAAAGTTGACGAGGCTATTGATGATTTCATATCTGCGAAAGGGGATCCTAGTCCTCTTAATACAGAGTTTCTAAGTCAGTTAAGATACAATCCTAACGACATGAGTGAATTCTTCGATGAGTATCTGCAGAAGGAAGAGCATACCAGTCTTGAGATTGACAAGGTCAGCTATCTTCTAGGAGTAAACTTTGGATCTATGCTCCGTGGATATGGTTTCCCTAAACTTGATTTCGGTGGAATACTCTCAGGTATCAATGACCTTCTCAAGGCGAACCCTGAAGTTGATTCAGAAGAAGAATTCAACAAGCAGTTCAAGTATTCGCCATCACTTCTTAATGATGTGTTCAATAGGGTAGTAGAAAAGCAGCAGACTATTCTCCTTGAAACCAATATCTATGAAGGAGAAGTGTTTATGGCCAATAATGCAAAGGCAAAAGGCGTAAAGACAACAGATTCCGGACTTCAGTATAAGATTATCAAAAAGGGTAACAAGAAGCATCCGGACTTGGATTCTGATGTGGCACTTTTATATAAGGGTACCCTGCTGGATGGAACAGTATTCGATGAAACTGAAGGCAAGAACACTAGAACTCTTCCACTTGGTAATCTCATTGATGCCTGGCAGGAAGGTTTGCCTCTTATTGGAGAAGGTGGACATATCATGCTTTATGTCCCTTATACATTGGGATACGGCAAATATGGAACCGGTCCAATTGGTCCTGGAGCATTCCTGATCTTCGACATTGAACTAGTAAAAGTTAGCTAACTAACTTACAAAAAAAACTTATGAGCCCACATCGATTACCGAATGTGAGCTCATTTTTTCAATCAAAAACAGTTATTACTCTTCTTCGCAGCCTGCGAAACTGTTCATGCCCCTTATCATATGTCTAAGGACATCGATCAGTTCCTGACTTTCCTGTAGGATGTGCACTGTAAGGAATAGGGTGTTGAGATTGGTTGTTCCTTCCTGAATAGAGTCCAATGCCTCTTTTCGGTCAGCCGCTATTCTTTCCTGAATCATGTCTCCGTCCTTTCTAAGCTGCTCCGCATCTGTGAAATCACCGCTTTTGAGCATTTCCAGAGCCTTGGTATAGAGATCGATTACAGAGTCTCTCATGGCTATGAACTTCTTGTGATACTGCTCAGGCAGCGGAAGGAAGCTGTTACCGACATGTTCTCTAAGAGGCTCGTTGATTCTCTTAAGGCAGTAGAGCATCTGCTGGCAAGAGTTGATACCAAGGAAGTACCAGGTATTCCTTCCGATAACAACCATAGGGTCAAGTCGTTGCATTGCCAGAATCTCCTGCTTTCTCTGCCTTTTGAGAGCTTTGCGCTCTTCGTCAATAAGACCACTTGATCTCTTGATTGGCTGGTACTGCTCATACAGGAACGAATTGGTATCGTTGTAATATGTGTCTATAACAAACTGCAGTCTTGAAGCATTGCCGATTCTGATATGTTCACAAAGAAGTGTCCATATAATGCTCTTGTCTTCACTTTTAAGAATCTGTCTGAAGAGCATATCTGTCAGATCTTCATCCTTCTTCTGAGTCTTGGCATTGCTCTTTATCAGAATTGTAATCGCAAGTCCAATTGCCAGAACCATAGCGACATAGCCGCCGAGATGCATTATGTTAGTCAGGATGAAGCAGAAGATAAAAGCTGCACCTGCTGTTATGAACCATCCTCCGATAACGCTTATCACACCAGTGATACGGAACACGGCGGATTCACGGCTCCAGGCCCTGTCGGCAAGAGATGAACCCATTGCTACCATAAAGGTTACATAAGTAGTTGACAGAGGAAGTTTAAGACTTGTTCCGACCGCAACAAGAAGACCTGCAACGACCAGGTTGACAGCAGCTCTGATAAGGTCAAATGCAGCTCCGCTAGGTAGCACCATCTCCTCGCTGTTGAATCTGGAATCGATCCATCTTATAAGTCCTTTCGGGATAATTCTTATGACGGCTCCAGAAGTTACGTTACTGCTTCTGACAAGAGATCTTGCAACAGGAGAAGAACCGAACATCTCATCACCTTGGTCCTGACGGCTTAGGTCAACACTTGTCTTTACAACATTCTGAGCCTTTTTGGAGAATATGAGGGATAGAACCATGATTGTTCCTGCAATTATCAGGTAGATTGCAGGGGTATGGGCACTTCCCATAAGAGACTGCATAAGGAATGAATCAGGATCACCGGCTCCATTAGCGGAATAGTCCTGGAAAGCGGCAAGGCCAGTTAGAGGTACTCCCACGAAATTCACAAGGTCATTGCCTGCAAAAGCCATTGCAAGCGCAAATGTTCCAGATAAGACAACATATTTAAGGACAGGAAGTTTCAATGCACTTAGCCCTGTCATCAGAATGCTGAAAACAGACAAGCAACTGCCTAGAATCATCCATGAGTTTGCGCTAATGAACTCTTTCACTTCCGAAGACATGAATGAGCTTCCCTTAAGACCATTGATAAGAAGGAACCACACGATGCTTGTCATGGCAATACCACCGAAGATACCGATTTTGAGAGAACTGCCGGCAAGGCCGCCCATATCTCCATTGTACGCTGTAGTCTTTCCGTTTACCCTGTAAGTAAATGTGAACACCAGTCGGCTGATCCACATGACAAGAAGACCGACAACAAAGGCAATTGCTACGGAAAGGAATATACCCATTATGACGCTTATGGCTTTCTCGGTATTAAGAAGGTCTCCAAGCTTGAGAAGTACACCTTCCGCAGACTGAGCTCCTTTGGCGATTTTGAGAATAGCGATGGCGAAGGCTCCTCCCAGAATCTCGAACACCATGCTGACGGTAGTTGAAGTCGGCATTCCCAGAGTGTTGAAGACATCCAGAAGAATCACATCAGTTACCATCACTGCGAGGAAGATGCATATTACCTCATAGAATGAATAATATGCAGGAGTAAGGATACCATGACGGGCGACATCCATCATTCCATTGCTCATGGACGCTCCTGCAAACACACCGATAGCGGCAACTGTTACGATAGTTTTGAATTTCGCAACTTTGGCTCCAATAGCGGAGTTGAGAAAGTTTACAGCATCGTTGCTTACACCGACTATCAGATCGAAAACAGCAAGCACGCAGAGAAAGATTACTACTGCGAGAAATATAGCATTCATGGCGGTTTATTTAAGTGAACCAAGGTAGGCGAGTGCGCCAATGAATAGGATAATCAGGACAATACGGACAGCGTTATAATACTTCCAGATTCTTTGGGATCTCTGCTCATCTGTTGAGATCTCTCTTTTTGTTTGATTCATCATTTTATTTTCACGTTTTGAATTTGCCGCAAAGGTCTTCTCAACATGTGATAGAATCATTTCACGGTTGTTAAATTTCAGTTACAGAGACTGTTGTAATGAAAATATAACAGCTTTGACATAACCCAGAAATATGTATGAAATAACTAAATAACAGGTTTGTAACATCTTTGAAACATCTATGTGATACATTCGCCGGCAAAATTGCCGAACTAAGTTCGGTCTTATCACATGGGAACAATTGTCAATCTTTTATCTTTAATCGGCTCGCTTGGTCTATTCCTTTTCGGAATGAAGACCATGAGCGAAGGTCTTGAAAAATTCGCCGGAGACCGTCTTCGTAGTATCCTTGCTGTAATGACAAAGAACAGGTTCATGGGTGTCCTCACCGGAATCGTTGTCACAGCTCTAATCCAGTCATCATCGGCAACAACTGTCATGGTTGTATCATTTGTCAACGCCGGTCTTATGAACCTTGTTC
>JAKSJT010000022.1 GCA_024402125.1 Bacteroidales bacterium | reverse complement strand
GAAGCAGAAATGGCACCGATGAACGCAGTTACTTCCTTTTTCTTTTCATCATCCATGTCTCTAATCAGAGAACAAGCTACAATAGCATCCATTTTATATGCTTCAGTATAAATGATCTCCGCCTCTTCAGTAGTAATCCCTAACTTTTTGAATTCAAACTCTATTGCATCAGTTTCTCTTGCATCTATTCTACCATCTGCTAAAACCATTTCGTTACACATCTTAACGATGGCCGCCATTTCTTCTGAAGTGAATTTCATATTATGATTGTTTAATTTGTTAACTGTTTTTATTGTTCAATATGGTCCAGAACCAGGAATCTTGGAGTTGAACATACTCTCCGTTATTTCCAAGCAACTTGAACCTGGAAGGGCTGACTTCTAAATAATAATAGTCAGATTCTTTATTGTACTTTATAAAGTATTGCTCAGGATTTGCTAATTCAACTATTGAGCCAAACGCTTTATTTACGTAAGTCTTTAAAGAACTACGGTGGGAAAGAATACTGGTTATATAGTTGATAAATGTAAGCTTATGCTCGTCTTTTGTTGAAACCGTTTGATATATCGATATCGTATTGAGTACCAAATAAGCTTCAGCTGTTCTTAATTTTCTCAAATGATCTTTCAGTAAATCTATGTCAAAGCAACCATCTTCTGAAAATGAATCAATGTCAAGAGACTTCAATAAGGAAATACCTTTGATGAACAGACTTTGGTGTATTCCGTTTTTCCCTCGTGATAATAACAATAGATATAGTGTTCTTGCCTGAGGAGAGGATTCGAAAGCTATTTTTCTCATTCCCAGTTCTTCGATGCAAAAGTTCAAACTTTTGTCGATTGTTATGTCACAAGATAATTTTGCTTCGCAGCTTAGTTCATCATAAAGTAGTTTAAAATACCCATCATATGGGAGCAAGCTAGGTTTCTCATCAAAATACGAGACAAACTCAAGAATTCTTTTTTTGATATCTGATGATATGTCTAGACAAAGGAAGTCAACCACTGGTCTCATTACATTTTCATCGTCAAGAATATTGTTGTCTCTTACTTTTATCAGTATAAAGGCCTCAGATGGGAATATGTCCGGATCTAGCCCATAACGTGATATGAATACCTTGAAAAATGCTTCAATCGTATAATTTGAAAGAGTATTCTTTAGGTTGTTGACCTTGATCTTATCACCTGACGGTACTAAAAACTCCATTGACTTCTGCAGGAGGTGGAATATATCATTTTGGGTCTCTACCGATGAAGTGACGCCTAGTGACTTGATTACATTTGGCAGATAGAAAAGCTCGAACCCGATATCCCCTAGGGCCTTGCTGATAAGGAGATTGTCATACATGTCGTCAAGGACACGATGGGCATCAGCACTATGCTTTTTTTCCAAATATATAATCTGGCGGTCTGGAATACTAGAGTCCAGGTTTTCTGCAGAAACAATATTTGCCCAATTTTTAGAATTAGGGAGGCATGCCATATTGATTGTCGAAAGAAGAAGATTCTCCTCAAAGTCAATATCGCTGTCAGCCTTCATGATATGATTGAAAAGCGATAATATGCAGTTGAGAGAATCGTCTTCCATCTCACGTATGACAGAGATGGCCTCTGATAAGGTAATATAATGGATAAGATCAATTTCAGCTTGCGACAAACCTAGTCCTTTTTGTATGGACTCCAATACAGAGATTTCTTTGCTGTGTATTATGTTGTCGGCCTTCACTAGGTCTACAGCGAGCTTAAGGGTAGCTCGCTTTTGCACTGATGAAAGATTAAGTTTATGAAGCTGGTTGAATATATCCATATATACCTTTTAGGATTCAAAGACTAAGTTAAAACTTATTCTCCGTATTCTTCATATTCAAAGTCATTATCTGTTGAATAGTCACTATCATCGCTGTGTTGAGTATGATCATGGATATCATTTGCTAAACCATTGATGAATTCAGAGGTCCATTCAAACTCTGCATAGTACTTACCATTAAGGCTATCATGGATCTTCCATGCATAATGACAAGAATCCAGACGTATCGGAACAATTGGTATATCGTTATCTAATGCGTGTGTGATTTCCTTCAGGACATTTTCCGACTTGTTTGAGTGCTCAGAACTGAAAAAGAATACAAGAGACGAATTGTCAAGGGCCTTGTATATGATGTCAAAGAATTCATCACCGTGTCTGAACTTATCTTTGTCGATCCATACTTTATAACCTTTCTTTGTCAATGCATCATATGTCTCTAAAGCCTCGGTTGCGTTTTCATGAGAATAACTTATGAATGCATCGTAATGCTCTATTCGTTCTAGTTCATGCTTCCTAACAGTCTTTTCATATTCCTTCTTTGCCTTCGCAAATGCTTCAAGGTTCTCCACAGACCATCCAAGTTCAGCCAGATATTCCTTTACGGCTTCTTTTCGAATCTGTTTGATTCTTTTCTCGTCATCCTTTGTCCTGTCGACCTTGTCATTGATGAACTGCTCTGTTATGTACTTTTTTGACCAACGAACAAGTTGGAATAGAAGACAACCGAAAAGAATAAGGCATACAATAGTCACTAATTCGTTATTGGACTTCGTGCTTATTAAAAGTGGGAAATCCCAAGCCCAATGGAAAAGTGCTGGTGTCAGGAACATTAATGCGAGATAATTCTTCTTGTCCGCTCCGCTGGAATACTTAGCCTTAGACAAATAGTATCCCATCGGAATAGCGAAGAATACATGTCCTGGTGTTAGGACTCTATAGTTGATGGACTCCCTGTACACAGTGAAATACTCCAAGTTTTCAATAAATGCGAATCCTACTCCAACACAAATGGCATAAACAATACCATCAATGTGTTCATCAATGCAATTGAATTTCTTTACAATATACATCAACGCTGCTAGTTTGCATGCTTCCTCGATAACGCTTGCACTGATTGCGATTCCAAGAACTGTATTACCATTAAAAAACTCTGCGACAATCTCAAGACCAATGGCAGGTATAATGCTGAGCATTCCAGCAAAGACTGCCCATGCAAGTTGTTTGATAGGTTCTGGCTTGAATCTATCAACATACATAATGGATATAATTGCAATTAGTGCAGTGAGGACAGCGGATAATAAAATTCCCATAATTGTTTAGATTCGGTTGTTGATAAAAATGACACTATAGTCATAATGACTATATAGTTTACGCTTGAGGCTCTCTGTCATTTCTAATAATTAGTCAATTTCTAACAGCTTAGTGCTCTTTCCTAATACATATGGAATGTTCAAGGCCATCAGCCTGTCATTATTTTGGTCTGATATTGGCGTCTCCTCCCATGGAGCCAGATCCAGATGATAGAACTTTGCCTTATAATCGTTTTTATCATTAAACCCAGATTGACTAACTAGTTTGTCGTTAGAATTCATACGGTTTGTTATTTCCTTTCTTACGTTGATTTCCAGCGGGTAATATCCAAGGAAAAGTACGGCCATCATCCAACGCCTATGGTCTGTTTCCATCATTTGAATAAGTATCTCCTCGCTGATGTGACTCAAGTCAGGGTTCTCCAGGTCAATATTGAAACTATGGCATCGGCAGTATACTCCATCGGCTCCATAAGCACTTGACATCTTGTCCGCTTCTTTCTTTATTTTCCAACTTGCCTCCTTTTCAGGAATAGGTTTTGATCTGTTTCTGTGCTTCATGGAATAGAGGTAATTGACGTTCTTCCCTCGCCTGTTTTCATATAGAGGGTCATCCTGAACACCGGATTTCATACCGAAAGCGTAGATTTGTCCGTACTGTCCTGTCGCTCTGGCATTTGAAACCACCTGTTTTTCTTCTCTCTGATGGACAAATATTGGAATCAGGTTATTTAGCTCGTACATCTCTGAAGGAAGACTGATAGCGGTATCTATGTTTTCTTCGTCGGAAGGAAGGCTTATACATAGAGAAAAAGATTGCTCAGGATCAACAGCCCACTTGCTGAGCAGGTGCCTTATGTTCCTGTCAGTCAATTCACCATCTACAAATTCCCATTCTATATCAAGGAAATCTCCAAACCTCTTTTCCGGTTCAAATGCTTTGACCACTTCTTTTGAATTGCTATCAAAAGTTATGTATCTCCAATGGGACATGGAGAACAGATTGTCGTATCTGCTGACGAACTCATTCATGGCCTTTTCGATGTCCTTACATATGAATGTAATCCTTGTCCTATATCCTATCTTGTAATTAGGGAAGTGACAAGACAGGGCTGCTGTAATAGCCATGGCTTTTGCTGTTTCTGTCATGCCAGCAACTACAAAATGCACATATTTATGGGTGTCGGCATATATGCCAACCTCTTGCTCCCAACGCTCCTGTCCTTCAATTTTCTTTATTCCTCGGTAATCAATCTTAGGGTAATCGACAATATCCTTACCATCGTGATCTGCGATTAGGACAGATTCGGCCATGTAGATGTTCTCGTCAATGACATCAATTTTCAACTGCTCTGTGCTGTAATTAGCGGCGTATTTGAATACATCAATTGAGGATCTGTTATTGAGTACAAGATAACAATTAATGTCTTTTTGACTTTTCTCGCAGATTCGTTTGAGAGTCTCGCAGCAGCTTATATTCGTCTGGTCATGAGAAGACTCATTGTCTTCTCCTATGATGTAGATACTATCAGCTAGTTCTGCATGTACGTCTGTGAGAATGGACTCATTCTCTCTTTTTCCGTGATAGAAAGTCACGCGTTTGCGAACCTTGTTCTTGTCTTCTTCTGTAAACATGCCAAGGATGTCTCCTCTGAGGCTCTCAATGTCACTGTCTGAAACAACGACAATATCCTTGTGCTCTTTTTCTTGGACAATTAATGCTTTGATGATGCCGAAGAGCTGATGCCCAGCTCCCAAAATGAGGACATGACTCGAGTGATTGTATTTTGACTCACCTCGCTTGAATGAAGATGAAATGTTCTCAAACATGTTACTGAATATAGAAATCAGTAACGCAGATGTGAACAGAAGTCCAATCAAGGTTGTCAGCAGCCTGAAACATGCCCATAGAAAATTGTGATGGAAACCATCTTCTGGTTTGAAGCTGCCAGGGTCAAGGAACATGGAAATAATCTCAGACGGGCTTTCATCAAAGAACAGCGAGCCTATTAGATAAAACAGTGTACCTATTGCACATAAAGCGCCGATGAGCCACATGAACTGAACACCTTGTCCGCTGGACAGATCCTGCTCAATGCGTCTTTTTAATCTTAATTTTCCCCAAATGCTACCCATATCTGGAACAATTAGCAGAGACTTATTATATCAGGAATGAATGCTAGCTGAATCATAGCTCCGAACATGCTTGAAATTTCCTTCTCGGAATATCCGAATATCTTTTCACCGATAGCATAGATGAAGTTAATCTCCTTGTCCTCAAACTTATGGTCTACAAAGATAACTCCAAGCATGTATCTGAAGAGTTCATCCCTAAGAGATGGCTCAACGGAAAGGATAGCGGCAACGCTCTGCTCAAACATCTCAGGGATTTTGTTGCTCTCTCTAATCGCATCCATGAATCCAGCAGGGAACATCTCGAAGTTGGATAGACTATCAAGTATGTGTTTGTACTCCTCATCTGTAACCTCTCCATCAGAGTATGCTGTAAGAAGTCCAGCCGTTGCAATGAAGACAGGCATATACTGGTCAACCTCGCTGGTTCCAACTTTGAGGAGGATGCTGATAAGATCATCCATTTTCTTGTCGAGGCTTTCCTGCTTTCTGCAAGTGGCGAACAAGTTAAGAGCTTGAATACGTATTGGATTAACTGGGTGTGAAGCTATACTGATTCCATCGCCCTTCAGGAAATACTCAAGCCTTTTGTGATTCTCTTCAATGAGAGCTTTCATGTCAACATCAAGTTTTGTGATGTCAAGACCTGAAGACATCTTGAAGAATGCGGATACGCATGTCTTGATGTCGTGGATGGCAAGATATCCATATCTGTCAGCAACGAGCTCACAGAGCTGCTCATTGAGTCTGAGCTTGTACTGAAGAATAACTGGTGCTGTCTTGGTATCTGGATACACAAAACCAAGGATCCTTCTGAAGTGGGTGTCCTTGTTGATCAGGTGGCCAATCTCATGACCTACAACAAAGCGTAGTTCATCATCTGTCATCAGTTCGATAAGAGCTGAGTTGATGTTTATGATGTTAGGCTCTCCCTGCTTTTCTGAAGCGACAGAGAAAGCATTGACAGAAGCGTCACCTGTTATGTAGAAGTCAATGTCTCCTTCAAAATTCAAAGTCTTCTTTACTCCGTAAAATAAATCATACAGATGCTTCATTGTATTCTTCTGAACCTTGAAGCTGTGTCCTTCCATTGTACTTCTCCAGTAGATATCAGAGAAAGAACTGCTGAGCTGGGTTGAGAGTCTCTCAATGACGGGACCTTGGATAGCTGAGTATATCTGTTCACGGATTCTCTTTTCGAGTTCTATCTCGACTTTGAATTTAGCCATAAGTGTTGCTTGTTTGTATGTTATTGACTTGTCCTTTACAAATTTAATCTTTTCTATGAATTATGCTATAAATAAGTGCTATAAGTCCATTTTGTGTTTGTCCTGAAAATGTTTGTATTTGCGAAATTAAAGTATGATATTTCGCTTATTATGGTAGCACCTGATATAACTAATTCCACAAGGCAGGAAAGAGAAGCATTCCTTAAAGAAGAATTCAAGTGCATCTCCAATTGTGAGATGTGCGGTAACTGTCAGTTCCTGCATAATAGGGATGCCGAGGAAGTTTACAAAGACTACCTTGAAGGGAAGAAGTCTTTTAGGGAGGTAACAATAGAGCATCGCAACACCAGCCATCTGGCTCGGTAATTGCTGTAATTATCATCAAAACCAATAGTTGATCCTATGACAAGGCACATCGCAATACTATTTTCACTCATGCTGGCATCATGCCTGAGTATGAATGCACAGAAGGTAATTAACCTCAATGATGAGGGTGAAGGGAAATATACAATGGAAGCATCAATTAATGGAGTTGGTGTAAGGACCTTCTATGTAGCAGAGAGCTGGTTTGCCAGTGTTTCGCCGACAACATATAATTTCTTGTATGAGAATGATTACATAAGGGATGCTGATGTTAGAGGAATGACCGTTCTCAAGATGCCTGATGGCAGCAGCTCCAAGGTGGGATCATTTGTTATCCGTAATCTTCGTATCGGGAATATCATTGTTAAGGATCTTCCTGCATTTGTTATCAAAAAGCAGACAGCACCTCTTCTTATCGGCAACTCTGCATTTGACTGCTTTGGTGTGGTTTCTCAGGAAGGCACAAAGCTTATCGTCGATGATAGGGACGAGGCATTTGAGGGTGTTGAGATAGCCCAGGAAAGTGGAATCGGGGATGAGATCGCTTCTTTGAAGACATTGGCTCAGAAGTATGTTGACGAAAGGGATTATGAGAATGCAGCCTCATGTTTTGCTTCCCTCGAAGAAATGGGTGAGCTCAATCCTTTCACTGAGTATCAGTATATTGTTGTCCTTAATGTCCTGGAACAGAATGACAAGACTCTCAGAATGTCGGAAGCATGGCTTGAAGCAAATGAGGGTAAGTCCCTTACAATGGACTATTGGATTTACGATGGACTTGGAGACTGCTACTCCAGAATGAAGCAGACGGATAAGGCCATAGAGAGCTACACGAAGGCGGTTGAAGTGTACTGTGAGATGTTCGGAACAACAGAAAAGGGTATCCAGAAGAGCCTTTTCAAGGATGAGACTTTGGGTATCACTCTTTATGATCTGGGTAGACTCTACGCTGTTAAGAAGAACCTTCGTCAGGCAGAGTATTATTGTGCACTTGCAGCAAAGTGCGGTAATGCCCCAGCAAAGGAGTTCTGTGACAAGTATCACGTCAAATACTAGAAAGAATCAGGTGGATTCACTCGTATTTAAAGTGAACCAAACAGAATTCTCATGCAAAAAGAAATCGTCTTTATTGACATGGACAATGTCCTAGTCGACTTTAAGTCAGGTCTGAATAAAGTAAATGAAGATATCCTCAGCCAGTATTCTGACGATGGCACAGATGAGCACAAACCTCATTATGATGACATCCCTGGCCTGTTTTCTCTGATGGATCCAATGCCAGGTGCAATTGAGGCGGTAAAGACACTGGCTACCAGATACGATCTATACATCCTTTCTACAGCACCTTGGGGCAATCCATCCGCCTGGAGTGACAAGGTGGAATGGGTAAAGAGAAATTTTGATTCGGATAGTAAGGACGGTGTCTTCTATAAACGCCTTATTCTAACTCATCGTAAGGACCTTTGCTGCAAGGATGGAGCATTCCTAATCGACGACAGACCTCGCCATGGAGCGAAGAACTTCGGAGACCATTGGCTCTCCTTTGGAGAGGACGGAAAGTACAAGTCCTGGAAAGAAGTACTTGACTTTCTGATGACAAGACCTTAAACAACTAGCATATTCTGGACTAGCCTTGTCCTTCACTCTTAGGAATAGGAGAAGAGAGGGGATCAGCTAGTCCTTTTCGTTTGATAGGCTTTGAATAGAACTTGCCGTCTTCACATTTTACTTCGATTCTGCTGTCTGAAAGCTTGAACGCTAGGACTCTTTTCCCCGGAGGAGTTGATAAAATAACCCTTACTCTACCGTTCTGGTCACATGCTTCAATACCAAGGGAAGTCAGGCAGTATAGATACCCCTCATTGTCAAACTGAATGGCATATGCAGGCTCGTAAAGGTAGTAGAACTCCTGTCCATTAGATAGAGTTCCGTTTTCGCTACGGGTGTAGTTCATGACCCAATTATCTCCTGCTTCAACTATTGCACAGTGCTGTCCTCCTGGATAAATGGCTTCGAGACCAGCACAGGTTGATTCCCAGTTCTTTTGCTCTTCCATAGTTGGGAATGACATCTTCTCCCAGTCAGGATTTCCGGTAGTTATGGCATTGAGGGTTTCATTGCCGCTTGAGCCAAGCCCAACAGCCTCTGGCCATCCTTTCCATAGGAATTTAAGAGCATCTTTCATTACAGCGGCGCCATTGTTTCCATTATGACCGCCCTTGTCCCAATGATGTTCCACTTCGTATCCGGCAAACTCCAGAGCGGAGTTTAGGAGAAGATTATACTCATACCAGCTTCCGAACAGTTCGTTCCATGAGTCCTTGTCATTGTCCTGGAGGTAGAATCGGATTCTTTGAGGCTCAGCTTTTCGCATGATGCCAGGAAGCCTGTCTGCTCCTCTCATAGGGACATATGTTCCTACAATGCTATATACTCTGGAAAACAGATCCGGACGGTTCCATGCTGCAGCAAATGCAGCAATTCCTCCACTGCTTGCTCCGAGGACCATTCTGTCCTCTGGTCTGTCGCTAAGAAGGACCTTTCTGCCGTCTTGTGTCGTCAACTCCTTAACCTTAGGGATGACTTCTAATTCCAGGAACGAGGCAAATACTCCGTCTGTCCTGTCAAACTCGTTGCTTCTGTTATAGCGGATGACATTTCCATCGGAGTCCAGAATTTTTCCAGGCTCGATACCGACAGCAATTGTGACTGGCATCTCTTCTGATTTGGAGAGATCTTCTATGGCTCCTTGCAGTCCGTAGATGATTCCGTCCATCATGATGGCCAGACAAGCCGGCTTGTCTCCCGAATATGTACTTGGCACATATACGGAAATTGTTCTGGAAGTTCCTGGATATATTTGTGAATCATTGATTGCGAATGATAATGTCTCAGCTTTTGTCTGAGCAAATGAAGTGATGCTCATAATAGCGGATATAGCGGTTAGTATTAGTCTTCTTCTCATAAAAAAATCTTGCTTTCTCAAAATTAGAAAAATTGGTGGTTCCGTCCAACTTTTAGTTTTCTGCCGAGGGAATTGACATTCCGTTCTAAATATTGAGTTATGATAATTAAATATTTTGTATATTTATAACGTTTTAATGACGCAGGTTGGACCAAATAGCAAATACAATTATATGAATCGACTGTTTTTACTTTTGACAATACTATTGCTGGTCATTTCTTGTGGACATTCCGGTGATAAGGGCGATTATACTAATTCAGAACTAACCACAAAGGCTAGTGATGAGATTCTAGAGGATGGCGAATTCTTATCTGTTGATATGTCTGATATTGATATTGTGGCATCAAAAGGAGATCCTTCGATGCTTACTCCAGAGCAATTGGCTACAATAAAAGTGGTCATATATCGCTTCTATCGTCATGTTAAAATTGTAGATGGATATTATGTTACAGAGGCTACTTCGGGTAAACAGTTAAATATGTCCGAAGAATTGTTTCAATTCTACCTCAAAGACATGAATAATGTCAATGCTCAGGTGAAGGAACTAAGAAAAAAGGGTGAGGAAGTTAACTTGCCGCCTGTGGAAGGAATATCCTTAGAGTCAATATTGAATTGATCTTCTTTTATACCCGTAGAACGACCATATCTTTCCTGGAAAGATTGCTGGCATACATTTCGTAATGGAAATAGTCATATTACTAACACATTTTTTTAATTAACCGAACTATGATGAGAGGAACAGCTACTTTTTTATGCCCTAAGTGTGGTAAGGTATTCAGAGCACCGGATATTGAGCTAGGAGCAACTGTTTACACGATGCCACAGCCTTGTCCTGTATGTAGGACTGAAAGTGATACGATTTCTGTATCTGGTCTAGTTAGAAAACTGATTATGCATCCTAGACCAGAAATGAAGTAAGAAATAACAATAATTAGAGCTGCACAAAGAAAGTGCAGCTTTTTCTTTCACATTGTATTTTGGACAGAATCTTTGTACCTTGTTTAGAAATACAGTTAGGTATTAGTGCGTATAAGCAACATACGTAATAGAAGATAACTATGAAGATAATTCACACAAGTGACTGGCACCTTGGACATCTTTTATATGGATTCCCACAGGATGATCAGCAGAAGAATATGCTTGACCAGATGGTTGAGCTGGTAAAGGAGCATCAGCCAGATGCATTCCTTATTTCGGGCGATGTATATGATACGACTCAGCCTTCGGCCTCTGTGCAGACAATGCTTTCCGAAGCCCTTGTGAAGATTCACATGGCAAAGCCTGACATGCAGATTATCTGCATTGCTGGAAACCATGACAGCGGGGCTCGTCACATGATTTTCCATACTCCATGGAAGGCTTTGGGCGTTACAATGCTTGGTGGCGTCAACAAGGATGATGACCTTGATGGCTTCATCACAAAGATAGATGGCGTGGGTTATGTCGCTGCAGTTCCTTTTGCTGCGGACAGATTTATGCCGGAAGATATCTATGCCAGGATTTCTGATATGATAGCAGAGCGAAATCAGGATGAAAACCTTCCTGTCATTCTTATGGGACACCTTGCTATCAGCTGCGATTTCACTGGTCACGAACAGTCTACGGAAGACTGTATCGGAGGGCTTAATTGTATTACCACAAGCGTATTCGGGGATGGATACGACTATGTGGCTCTTGGACATATCCATAAGCAGCAGAGCGTTGATGACAGAGGTAAGGTCTGGTACAGTGGAACTCCAATAGCGGTTAGCTTTGATGAGTCTACCCCTGGAAATGACCATGGAGTGTTGCTTGTAGAGTGCTCTTCTCACGGATCAGATGTTAAGGTGACTCCACTTCATGTGGATAATCCAAAACCTCTAGTCAACATCCCTTCGGTGGGGTTTGGAGAATGGAAGGATGTGCTGAATGAGTTCAAGGCATTCCCAGATGATGAAGATGCTTTCATTAGGCTCAATGTCGAGGTTGATATGTATCTTCCTGCTGGAGCTACAGAAGAAGCAAAGGCTGTGGCTAATTCAAAGAAGTGTACATTCTGCCTGATAAACTCCAAAAGAAAGGAAGTGAAGACATCGGATAAAAATGATGCCCGTACATCATATACCACAACTGAGTTCAAGAACCTTGATCCGATAGAGGTGGCCAAGATGTACATCCATGAGCAGAAGGGAGAGATTCTGGATTCTGATATTGAAGAACTCTTCAAAATTGTAAAAGAAACTAAAGACTTGAACTATGAAGATTAAGAAGATACATATTTACAATATCGCCTCAATTGAGGATCAGACAATTGATTTTACACAGGAACCAATTGCCGGAAGTGATGTATTCCTTATAACAGGTAAGACAGGATCAGGTAAATCAACTATCCTTGATGCCATCTGTCTTGCCCTTTACAAGACTACTCCAAGACTTAAATTCAATCCTAAGGAAGCAGTTGCCAATAATTCGGATAATCTTTCGCTCAATGACTCCCGTCAGCTTATGCGTCAGAATACCGGTGAGGCAATGGTTGAGCTTTGGTTTGAGGGAGTGGATGGTAAGGACTATCTTGCTACCTGGCAGGTCCAGAGAGGAAAGCTTAAGAAGGTTGAATCCTCAATGTCTCCAGTGGCATGGTCGCTGAAGGATCTAGCAGCAGGTAAGGAGGTAACTGGTACAGGAATAAAGGACGGAGACGTTCGAGAGGCAATCCAGAAGGCTGTCGGACTTGAGTTCGACCAGTTCTGCCGAACAACTATGCTTGCCCAGGGTGAGTTCACAAAATTCCTTAAGAGTAATGAGACTGAAAAGTCAGCTATTCTTGCCAAGGTAACCCAGTGCACTGAGTATGCTGAGATCGGTAGAAGAATCTACGCAATCACAAAGCAGAAGAAGACTGCATATGATAAGGCAGCAGAGGCTGCCAGTGATACAGGTCTTGATACAAAGGACCTGGAGGCACTTAATGCCGAGATCGAGTCCCTTAATAAGACTATTGAAGCTCTATCTGTTGAGAGTAAGGAAGCAGGTGAAAAGAAGGCTTGGCTTGATGATTTTGCCAAACTCTCGGCATCTCTAAATAACAAGCAGGTTGAGCTTTCCAAGCTTGTTGAACATATGTCAAGTGAAGAGTATAAGGCAAAGGAGACTCTTATCGCTGATTGGGATAAGTCGATTGATGCCAGACAGGCTCTTGAAGCGAGTCTTGCATCTGAGTCCAAGGTGAATACTTTATCCAATGAAATCGACTCGTACTCTAAGGAGTATGCCTCTTTGAAGGGAGGTCTATGTAGTCTTAATGATTCTATCCATAAATTAGAATCAGATATTAAGAACCTTGAGAGGTACTTTGAATCAGAGAAGGGTAATGAGTCTTTGTATGCAAAGGCTCAGGCCATTCTTTCATCTTTGCAGCAGATTGCAAATCTTAGAAAGAACATCTCAGATGTTATATCTAAGAAAGAGGAAGAACTGAAGAAAAAGGATCAGATATCGTCTCAGAAAGCCCTTGCGGAAAAGGATCTCAAATCTTCAACTACTGCTCTCAATCAGAAAAAGGATAAGATTGCAACTTTAGAGGTTCAGCTTGCTGGGACACATCTTCCAGATCTTAGAAAGCAGAAGGAAGACTCGGTAGACCTTCTTCATAACATCGACACGGCAAAGAAGAGTCTTGCCGCTGTAGAGACTGCAAAGTCTGAAAGAAAGACAAAGGAAGAGGCCTTGGCATCGACTTTACTGGCTATCGAAAATAAGGAGAAGGAAGCTGCTAGTTTTGATCAGCCGATTCATGATGCGGAGATTAAGGTTAAGACATGTGAGGAGATTCTGTCTTCCCAGAGGGCAACCGTTGATGACTGGGCAAAGTCGATTCGTTCAACACTTAAAGTCGGTGACACATGTCCTGTGTGTCGACAGCCAGTCCTCTCGGTTGATTTCGATGAAGAACAGATAAACAAGGTTTATCTCTCAGCAGAGGGTGCTTGCAATAAGGCTAAAGCAGAGCTTGATGCACTTAAGGAGAAGGCCAGAGTATGCTCATCCGATGCTTCTGCCCTTAAATCGCAGTATGACAAGGAAAAGGCAGCATTCGATAAGGACAAGTCTCTAGAAACTGCTGTGAGAGTAGCCATTGAAGACTGCCAGAAGTGCGGTATTCAGTCTATCGATGAGGATACTGTGGCTATTCTAAAGAAGAAGGATACAGCAGTGCGAGATTCTCTGGAGTCTCTTACTAAGAAGATTGAAGAGGCTGAGAAGATTGAATCTGCTATCTCTAAGGAGCGTAAGGATGCAGAATCCTACCAGAAGGATGTGCTTACTCCTTGCGAGGATAGATTCAATAATGAAAAAGAAGCTCTTGATAAGGTCATATCATCAATAGCTTCCAAGGAAGCTGTAATTGCAAATGATACAAAACAGCTTTCAGCATTGGAAGAGGAAGTGGCAGGAGTCGTTCCAGTTGAGTTCTTGAATGACTGTATTGAGACTTATTCAAAGGACCTTAAGCAGAAGTCTGAAACTTATTCTTCTAATGAAAAACTCCTTGTGGAGAAGAAACAGGAACACGATAAGTTGACTGAAAACAGGGAACAGATTTCTGATGTGATTAAGAAGGTTGAGGCGATCGAACCTGCTTGGAGCAGTCTACCAAGCGCCGAGAAACTTCCGGTTGATAATCTCTTCGCCAAGGTAAGTTCTCTATATGATAACCTGTCCAGAAAAGATACACTTCTTAAAAGCGAGAGACAGAATGCTGCCTCAAAGATGCAGGTAGTGAAAGACTTTGTTTCCGCCAATCCATCCCTTACTGTTGAAAGACTTAAGGAGATTGCAGCAAAGGCAGGCTCGATAGCATCATTGAAGCAGACTGTAAAGGAGGCTGGAGATAACCGAATCTCCTTGGCTTCAGCTCTTAAGCAGATTTCAACGGAGTATGAGGATCATATGTCCAAAAAGCCAACTCTTTCAGAGGATGATACAGTTGAGTCTCTTTCAGATAGACTTAAATCTCTTGATGCCGAAAAAGATGCCCAGAATCAGACTCTAGGTATGAAGACCCAGATTCTTTCAGAGGATACTGATAAGAAGAACAGACTTGGAGACCTGACAAAGGTGAAGGAAGATGCTGGAAAGGAGTACATGAGATGGAAGAGTCTGTGTGATCTTTTAGGTGATGCTAACGGCCATAACTTCCAGATCATTGCACAGAGCTATATACTTGGGGGACTTCTCAATTCGGCAAATGAATATCTTAAGAGCCTCGCTCCTAGATACACTCTCAAGGCAGTTCCAGGAACACTGCATATTTCCCTTGAGGATGCATATCAGGGCTTTGCTTCCAGAGGAACAGAAGGACTCAGTGGTGGAGAGAGTTTCCTTGTGTCACTCGCTCTTGCACTAGCTCTTTCTGATATCGGACAGGGACTTGAAGTTGATATCCTCTTTATTGATGAGGGATTCGGAACACTTAGTGGTGCTCCTCTTACAGGTGCAATCAACACTCTTCGCAACCTTCATAACAAGAGCGGTAGACATGTCGGTATCATCAGTCACATCGAGGAGGTGAAGGATAACATTCCAGTGCAGATACAGGTGCTTCAGGAAGGAACGTCTTCAAGCAGTACAATTAAGATTGTTCCTGAGGTCTAGATACCCGATTCCGTATAAGGAGAGCGACTCGGAGAGTGATTCTGGGACGCTCTTTTTAGTGTTTTATTCTCTGTTGAGGGCTCTTGATTGACTAAACTTCCGTTATCTTTTACTTGATTTAGTATAATTACTATAATTTTTAGTAGATATTCTAAAAAAGTTCTATATTTGCATTGAACAAATACTTTTCCACGATGAAGCAGATATTGACAGCAAAAGAAGAAGAACTCATGAATGTGTTTTGGCAGAAGGGTGAAATGTGCATTAGGGACCTTGTGAACAGTCTTCCAGAACCTAAACCAAGTTATACAACAGTCTCCACACAAGTTTCCTTTCTGGAGAACAAGGGCTTTTTGAAACGCCGTCCAATTGCCAATACATTTATCTATGAGGTGAATATCTCAGAGAAGGAATATAGGGGATCAACAGTAAGCAATATAGTTGAGAGATATTACAATAATTCATTTGCGAGTGTTGTATCACAGTTTCTCGAGGATGAGAAGCTTGGTATCGATGAACTCAAAGAGATTATTGCCCAGATAGAGAACAGCAAATAATGCTCTTGCTATGTTTGAATTCGTAATGTATGAATTGAAAGTTGCCGTCATTCTTGCTGCATTCTATTTGTGCTTCAAGGTGCTTCTTTGTAATGAAAAGATGCATCGGATGAATAGGATTGTACTCATCTTAACGGCAGCCCTTTCATTCATTCTTCCACTTTGCATTATCACATTCCATAAGACAGTGCTGATTCAGAATGATGTCATGTCAGGAGTAATTGAAAGTGTGGATTCGGATACTGTTGAAGCGGCAGTTTTGCCAGCGGCATCTTCGTTCCCTTGGGAATCTATTCTAGTAGTTTTGTACTGGATAGGAGTACTCGTTGTCATCACTAGTGTCATAGTCGGAATTGCTCGTGTAATGAGAATCATAATGAGTGGAACAATCAGGCAGTTCGAATCAAGCGAAGTCGTTGTCTGTGAGAAAGACGTTCCTCCATTCAGTTGGATGAAATGGATTGTTATGAGCAAGTTGGATTTTGAGAGTGGAAACAGGCATATCCTTGAGCACGAAAAGGCTCATGTCAGACTTGGCCACTCAAGGGATGTGCTTCTAGTTGACATCATGTCAGCCTTTCAATGGTTCAATCCTGCCATCTGGCTTCTCAAGGCAGATTTAAGAGCAATTCATGAATATGAGGCTGATGACTCTGTTCTAAGGGCTGGCGTAAATATCAAGGAATACCAATATTCATTAATAAGAAAAGCTGTCAGTGCGAGCGGCTACTCCATCACTAACAGCTTTAATCACAGTATCCTTAAAAATCGTATAACTATGATGTCAAAATCAAATGCATCAAGGATGAGATGGCTTAGAGTCATCTATTTCCTCCCACTTGTGTGCGGAACTTTGGCACTGAATGCCAGAACCGTAATTGAATACGAAAGTAGTGAAATTCCATTAATCCAACAAACTCCTACCAAAGTCGAGATCAAGATGGAGAATGGTAAGATTGCTTATTATATCGATGGGCAGAAGACAGCTTTTGACCAGCTTCCACAGAAATTCTCTTCAATGGATTCGAAAACAATTGATTTGGTTGTTGACGGTAACATCAATATGGGCGTAGTGACAGATCTCAAGGAGGCACTAAAATCACTTGATGTGAATAAGATTAACAGTATGACTGTTACTCCTAAATCCGAAACTCCGTCAAAGTCTCAGAAATCTCAATCTGAAACTCCTAAGTCCAAACCAGTTCAGGAACCAAAAGTCACTACATCTCAATTTTCGATATCAACTAATGACGCTCAAGTAGACGGGGTTATAGACGGGGTCGCATTAGTAGCTTATGGCCCAAAGAGGGCTCCTCAAGAAACAGTTGCAACCGATGAAGTCCCAGTTGCTTTTAGCAGTCTTTCAAAGAAACCGGCATTCAATGGTAGTGATGCCTCTGAATTCTCAAAGTGGGTCGCCATGCATCTTGTTTACCCAGAAAGTGCAAAGAATGCAGGGGTCCAGGGAATGGTCACAGTACAGTTCAAGATTAATGCAGACGGTAGTGTTTCTGATATTAACGTTCTGAGAGGAATCTGTGCTGCACTTGACGAGGAAGCTGTAAGAGTTGTTGCCAGTGCGCCGGCTTGGACGCCAGGAGAGGTTGATGGAAAATCAGTTGCTACGACATATACATTCCCTATTGTATTTAACATAAGATAAAAATTGGGAGGAGTCCGCCGTGATGGTGCACAAGTCCGTAAC
>JAKSJT010000219.1 GCA_024402125.1 Bacteroidales bacterium | reverse complement strand
TATATCTCTATTGATATATTTACATCAGTCAAACACAGAAATTAACGACTGAGCCATTGTTTGGTCCAGCAATAAGTATTCGCCATTTTCAGATGAAAGAAAAGATATCTATATCTACGAAGAAACTCATAGGAGGTATATGTAAAAATCTTGGCTATCGAAATAGATATGGTTGTTATGTAAAACCTATATCACAAGATATATACGCCACCATTTCTTTTAATGTTGCTCATTATGGGGTGAAAGGACATTCCTTTATCGCACCTAGGATAGGGGTATTGCATGATAGAGTGGAAGAATTGTTGTATAAAGTATCAAACATGGAATGCTATAAGCGACCAGATTTTCCAACAATATCAGAACATATTGGCTACGTATTATCTAGTAAGGGTTGGATAGAATGGGACTTTAATGAAGAAGGCAATGATCTTGCCATTAAGGCTATGGACATGCAGGACAAGATTCAACAGAGTGCTGCAATCTTTAGTTCAAAATATTCCAATCTTAATGATATTATTACTTATATAGAGGGATTGCCATATGGTTCATCCTATCAAGAATTGCTAATAAGATTGCCGATAATGTATTATCTTGTTGGTGAAAAGGACAAGGGCCTTCTGTTTATTACATCAATCTGCAAAGGACATCCAGAGAACGTTATTTTTAGTGCAACGTTTAGGACAAACTTTAGTTCTTTACCATAGTTCTAGCTTTGGTATGCGTCTCATCTAGTATGACAAGCCGATCTTTGCTCAATTACCTGTTCCCCATATCATTTTGATGAACGGTTTTGTGGATTTCAATTCTCCTTGTAACATGCTACATCCACGATATTTATCATTGAATGGCAGGTTATTTTATTATGGAGGCACTGTTGGAACCCCTACCGATGTTAAAATAGGGAGTGTCGTTTAATTCAATTTTTTCAACCTAGCGAGAATCTGATATTATTGTTAGATATACAGTCCACCATTTGTAGGAACTAATAAAAGTCATTAATTGTTTTAACAACTTTCTTAATATGAAGCATTCCAATAAAACATCAATCATTCCAGAAGATATTTCCCTTGTCGCCGGCACATTACTATTAAATGTATACTTTTTTACGGTCGATAAATCGCAACTCATGTTTAGCATTGTTTTTGCTTTCTTGATAGTTATTTTTTCATTGCTGAAATATTGGTTATTAAAGAACAAAAACATAGAGACCTTAAACAATTAAGCGATAAAGAACTAAAAATTTTTAAAACTCTAGAAGATCTTCCTATTATAATTATTTTAGGACTCGGTTTTCTCAACAAAATATTCCATTCGGCTCTTATATTTCTAATTGCTACGATAAGCTTCACCATCGTAACTGGTTTATTTATAGTATATCAAATTGTTCTTTCTAATAGAAATAAGTTATAGTAATCTAAAGAAAAGGATGATTACCATTATTTAAAGTAGTCATAAAAACTATTATGGAGGTACCTGTAATTTCAGATTTCCTAGTTTGTTCATAAGATTCTAGTTTGAATACAAAGAAATGGTCATTACGGCAGAAATCGTTTCTATAGCAAGGCATCGAATTGGTATTGATGGTTATGGAGTAGTAATGTTAGTGGTGATGAAAGGATGTCCCCTCCGGTGCAGGTTTTGTCTGAACAAGCATGCACTAAATGGAAAATCAGCATCTTTCACTCCTGAAAAGCTATTGGAAAGAGTTGCCATAGATAATCTGTACTATTTAGCGTCTGGTGGCGGAATAACTTTCGGTGGAGGAGAACCTCTGCTAAATGCGGATTTTATCAAGTCCTTTATCAACAAATGCAATCCTGACTGGACAATAAATGTTGAGATTTCATTGAAGAGATTCAGCCTTTTTTTCTGGTCACGATAATTTTTACCGGACACCAATAATCTGAAAATGGATTTGCCAAGAAGTGTCTCATAAGGATTCCTCAAATCCCATCATATAATTCTGCGTACCTTTGCATTGTTAGTTCCGGCCGAGCCTCTTGACAATGCTTAAATAGGCTGGGCTTTTGTTTCTGTTAACCTCCTAGCACTAAGAAATCTTTCATCAGTTCCAGATACCAGTCGGATCTGGAGTGATCTTCATTTCTCATACAATAAGTGAAAGTCCTTGTTTCTGTGACATCTCCTTTTTTATGAACTAGGACATACCTCTTAGGTGCCTTGTTGGGAAGAGACTTGATCTGGTAGCTGGTTAGAAGAGAAAACCCTGCATTCTGACACTCTTTACAGAATACATCAAGAACTTCAGGAGGAATACATACTGAGAAAACGCCATTATCCTCTAACAGCTCATATGCTCCCTTTGCGAGTGTATCGAAAGGAAGACTTGAAGAGTGGCGGGCTCTGGTTCTTCCTAGATCCGGGCACTCCAGGCTCTTGTCAAAATATGGAGGGTTACAGATTACGCTGTCAAATAGAGAATGCTCTTTTTCTTTTGATTCTTTCAAGTAGTCCTGAAACGAAGTATGGTGAAGCTTTATGCGATTGCCAAAAGAAGACTCGGCAAAGTTCCTGCTGGCATCCAGAACAGCATTGTCATCAATTTCAATGGCTGTAATTTGAGCCTCTGGATATCTCTGGGCGTACATTAGGGAAAGAACACCAGTACCAGTTCCGATGTCCAAAATCCTTTGGCCACCTTCTCCTAGAGTACCAAGGAGGTCACTGTCTGTGCCGACTTTCATCGCAGCATGCTCCTGGTTGATATTGAACTGTTGGTACTTGAATACTTTCATGATGCAAAGGTATTAATTCGGGGAGTCTTTTAAAAGATAATTCTATTTGGCTAAAGAATTCTTTCGCCCTCATATCCGTAATTATTGCTATCTTTGTATGATTATGCCATAATGTGCACAATCAGTTAGATAGTATGTCAGAGATAACAATAAAGGTTGATGGAAAAATACTTAGCAGCGTCTATTCTGGACAGTCAGTAGTAGAGGTGGCTCAGTATCTTAAACCATATAGATCAGTCTATATGGTCTATGACCTCAATGTAAAAGGAGTAGCAGACTTGATTGAGCCTGCTCTTAAAGCAAACGGTAACTATGAAGGATCACTTGGAATAGTTGCTACCGAGGAAAACAAGGTCATTGATACTGTTCTATCCATCGACGAATGGCTTCTTAATTTAGGCGCAAATAGAGATGCGATGGTTCTTGCTGTCGGTGGAGGAATCACAACTGATATGGTAGGTTTTGCTGCATCAATCTATAAAAGAGGAGTAAAGTTCTCCTTTGTTCCAACAACACTTCTTTCTCAGGTTGATGCTGCTATTGGAGGAAAGACAGGCGTAAACTTCTCTTCACTGAAGAATATGCTTGGCGTTATTCGTCAGCCAGAGTTCACATATGAGTGCCCTGAGGTTCTTCAGACATTGCCTTATAGAGACTTTGTCTCAGGAACAGCAGAGCTGGTGAAGACATTTATTATTGAGAATACATCGGATGACAACTATTCAAAAGCTGTAAGCGTGCTGTCTAGAATCGCAGCTTCCGAGAACAAGGCTGAGGCGATAAAGGCAAACACAGCAGAACTGCTAGGCCTAATCAGTGCAGCAGCAGCTGTCAAGGCCGGTGTTGTCAGCAGAGACCAGTTTGAGTCAGGCGAAAGAAAGAACCTGAATCTGGGACATACATTTGCTCACGCAATAGAGTGGGAAGCCAGAAGAACAGGAACTGATATCGCACACGGTGAAGCTGTTTCAATAGGAATGATTCTGGCGGCTAGACTTTCCGAGAATCTCTCTATCGCACCAGCTGGTTTTGCGGATAAGCTATTGGCAGACTTCAAGCAGTGTGGACTTCCTACAGAACTTCCATTTGCAATGGATTCTCTTCCATCAGCTATGGAGAAGGATAAGAAAGCGGAAGGCGGTAAGGTCCATTTCGTGCTGATGGGTGGTGTTGGTGATGTAAGAATTCAGTCAATGACTGTATCAGAGGCCATGGCAAGCCTTAAATAAGATTGAGTATGATTTGTACAAGTATACAGAATAAGAATCTTGAAGAGATATTCTCACTCATTGAGCATGAGGATAAGTCTCTTCCATATATCGAGATGGCAGAAATTCGTCTGGACAGATGTCCTTTGTCCATTGACGATATTTCAGCACTCTTCTGCTCAACAGATGTACCGATGGTAGCTACCTGCCGTATATCTGACGTCCTTGCAGATCTTGAGAAGAATGATCCTGAAGAGGACTCAAAGAAACTCCGTAGCCAGGCTTATCAGATTGTTGAGAAGAGACTCATTGCCGCTATTGAAGCAGGTGCAACTTATGTCGACCTTGAGGTTGAGGCTCCTTCTTCAATGGGTAAGAGAATCAAAAGAGCATGTGAGGAGTGTGGTACAACACTTATCCGTTCTTTTCATGACTTCAAGGGAACACCGTCTCTTGTTGAACTTCAGACAGTGGTGTCCGACTGCCGTCATTTCGGTGCGGAGATTGTAAAGATCGTGACAACTGCCACTTCCAAGGAAGAAGCGGATATTACAATGAGCCTTTACTCAGAGCCAACTCCGTTTGTTGATTCTTCAAAGCTTATTGCATTCTGTATGGGAGCTGCTGGAAAGCAGACTAGACTTGACTGTCTTAAGTATGGAGCCCCATATACATATGCTGCACTTACAGCAGAAGAGGCTGCAGCTCCAGGTCAGTGGCCTGTTGCTGAAATGATGGAAGCTGTATATGGTGACAGAACGTTTATTGGTCTCAATGCGGAGACCGCTACTAGAATTCCAGCATCAAAGAGCTTCGCTCAGAGAGCAATTGTAGCGGCAGCTCTTGCTGAAGGTGAGTCAAAGCTCAGTGGCTACGCACCATGTGGAGATAACGAGTCAGCACTTGCTGTTGCAAGATCATTCGGTGCAGAAGTTAACGTTGAGGGAGATGTAGTGTCAATAAAGGGTATTGGTGCAAAACCAGGTTCTTTATCTTTTGATGAGCTTCATGTCGGAGAATCGGGCCTTCTTACAAGACTGATGATTCCAGTCCTTTCAATGGTAAACGATAAGCCTGTTACAGTAACAGGAGAGAAGACACTTGTAAAGAGACCTTTGACAGGTGCGGCTGATATCATGGCTTCATTCGGTGTTGTTCTGACAAATGCTGAAGCAAAGGGTAAGGAAGTGAAGGATATCTTTGTTCCTGTTCATGTCAATGGCCCAATTATTCCAGGCAAGGCAGAGATCTCAGGAAAGAGCGGATCACAGCTAATATCCGGCCTTCTTATGGCGCTTCCACTTGCAGACAAGACATCAACAGTATATGTAACTGATCCAAAGTCTATCCCATATATGTTCATTACCTCAGATGTGCTGAAGAAGTTCGGCATAAAGATCGGTAGTGAGATGGAAGGAGATGAGGAGTTCCTCGAGACTCAGAACTGGTCTCTCTGCACTGGAATCACCTTCAAGGTGAAGGGCTGTCAGAGCTATAAGGGAGTGGACTTCTCGATTGAGGGAGACTGGAGTTCTGCGGCTAATTTCCTGGTAGCGGGAGCTATCTTCGGTAAGGCTCTTCTAGGTGGTCTTGACTCATCATCACTTCAGGCAGAC
>JAKSJT010000218.1 GCA_024402125.1 Bacteroidales bacterium | reverse complement strand
CACAGTCTGCTTGGAGTTCCTGTGGTATGTCAGTCTCCCTGCTGCCTGAGCGCCACTGACTGCAGGACGTGTAACGTGTATTGCCTACGCAAGGTTCTTCTTATCCTGTACTGTCTTAGGAATCTCGATGGAGAAGTTGAACATCTGGCTCTCCTTGGCACCAACGGTGAACTCATCACCTGTCAGAAGTTTAGTCGCATGAGCCCTTACAACGTTATCATGGACAAACTTGTTAAGCTGCGCATCTGTGTACAGACCTGTATAGTCTGTCTGCTTTGCGACAATCCCATTTTCAAGCAGCACCACATGAATGTGGTATGTTCCGGCTTGCTTTGCATACACTACAGGATGCACTGAAACCTTGTCGTCAATGATTGATGAATACGCCGAGATACAAGTCTCAGAAGGGTATGAAGCTACTTCCTCAGCACAGAACGCCTTGATCACATCATAGTATCCAGGAGAAGAAAGGCTTGTTGCAAGACCTCTTTCATCAAGGACGATGGTTGGCTTTCCGCTGACATTGAAGCGGGTCTCGTATCTTGACGATGCTGAATATGACAACTTGCCTGTAGATGAGGCATCATAGATACTGATGTAGTTGAATCTTCCTGGCTGATCCTTGGAGAACTTGGCAATATCATACTCAAGGTTCGGACAGTATCCGCACCAGTCTCCTGTAAACCTGTATCCAAGTACGCTCTTATAGAAAGTCTTGTTCCAGTCAATCTCAACATGAGCAGCCTGTGTTACCTCAACTGATGTGCTTATTCCGCCATCTGCCGAAAGGACAATCTCACCGCTTCTCTTATTGCTTCCCGTATTGTCAGAAAGATTAAAAGAAATAGCAAGATCTTTTGATCCTCCATCATAATGTGTTCCTGATGTGCATGTAATCCAATCAACAGAAGGAGCGACATCAAACGGTACCGTAGACTTTACAAGCATTGTGAACTGTCCGCTTTCAGGAACATAGTACTCTCTATGGTCTGTTGTAATAATGTCAAGACATCCCTGACTGAGCTTGAACATAAGGGTAGAAGCGCCATCAAGCACATAGATTGCACCCTCCCTAGCATCCATTGATTTGTTGGCACTGACATTGACTGTCAGGGTTCCCTCTCCGGCAATGCCTCCCATAGGAGACACCGAAATCCAGTCATTGGAATTATAGACGCTCCAGTTATTCTCCGCTGTAAACGTAATCTTGCTTACTTCACCCTCAGCTGCGATCACTTTAACTCCATTAAGCTCATCATCCGGGAAGATGTTAGGCTGACATGACACTACAGTTGCAAGCAGTGCCATCATAATTGCTATAATTATGTTTCTAAATCTCATACTGGTCCCTCCTTAGAATGATGTTGTTAGAGTAAGATTACCTCCTGTGTATGCAGGGATAAGACGGCATACTCCACCGGCGCACTGATAACCCTCACGGAATCTTCCGAAGTTTGCGGCAATTCTGGTCCTTGACCATGAATAGCTGACAGATCCGTTATAGTAGTGAACTCTTGTGTATCCGTAATTCCACATATCGGAGGCAGAGAAGCTCCATCCTGGTGCAATAGTATACTCGAGGGTTCCTGCACACCAGTTACCGTCACCCTTATTGCACCATAGGTGCTGATACTCTGCTCGGAGAGCATGAGTGTTATTGAACTTATAAGTAACGTTTGCTACTGCCACATGACTATTTCTGAACTCGTATACTGGATGAACACTCACACGATTGTTGAACGTCTGCCATGTGTACTGGAATATAGCCTTGATATGACGGCCCCACCAGCGCTCCATATCGACTGTCAAGTCACGGAAATAGAGTTCGTTCTTACGTATGGTCGGATAAGGAGACGGCCCATAGTATGTAGAAAAATTGGCATGAGCTCTCATACCCTTAGGACCTCCCAGGAATGTTTTTCTTGGGAAGAAGTAGTACACGTCTGCCTGCCCGCCGATCTCCCCGTCCATCTGGCTCTGGTATGGGTTCAGCGAAGCAAGGCTATACTGATGCTGCTGGGTAAGAGCTGGGATATAGTTCAGACAGGTGAACATTGTTCCTTCATTGTAGTCAGACTGGAATCCAAGGTTTGTAATCTTACGGAAAGTAAGGTTTGCGCCAAGGTTTCCGGCAGTATAAGCGCCCTCAACCAGAATAGCATGGGCTGAAGCTTCGCTATACTTATTATATACACTGGCATCAGCTGAACGAAGAACATACTCTCCTTTCAGCGAAAGGCCATTGCGTTCAAATACTAGGCGCGCAGACCCTCCTGTGACATTAGGAGAAACGATGCCTTCCATCCACTCGCTGTCAAGAGCCTGGTGCTTATTAAGGAAGCTACCCTCAACTGACAAGTTGAAAAGGTCACTTCCTGCAAGTGCCATAATGTTAGCGCTGATATCTGCTCCTGCAACAAACGATCCATAATTATATGTCTTGAATAGTTTAGGAAAACCTGCGAATCCCTTAACTGAAAGTTTGTTGTCCAAGACATAGATGATGTGAGCACCTTCCACGGCTGTATTGATGCCAAGCGAACGCTCTTCATATGATCTGAAAAGGAGTCCGCTACCGAACTGGTCGTAGAAATCACCTACTGTTGCAGTGAATCCCTTATCGTGGTACTTCACATACCTGTTTGCCAGTGAGAAGCCCTTGAGCTGCTCAGGATATCCCTGTATAGGTGGAAAGTATCCTTCCATCTGAACTCCGCCCTCGAACTTTCCGAGACCAAAGTCTACCTTGATGTAGTTGTTTGTTCCTACTGCCCCATCAGGACGGACAGCTCCGGATGCTTCATCTTCAAGGTAGTAGATTGAGTTGGACTCCACTGCTCCTGAGACATGTCCTTTGCGAACAACATCTGCGATCTGAGCATTGAGAGCATAGACCGCAGATGTCATTACAATGAGGACTGATATGATATACCTCATTATTTCAGTGATTTAAGAGTTTTGTAGAGCTGTTGCTCATTACCGGGATTATAACCCACATGAGAGAATACAACCTTTCCTGATGCATCCAGAATGAACACGGTTGGATTTGACTGGACATTCATGTTCCTCTTAAGGTCTCCGTTCTTGTCAAGAGCCATAACAAAAGGCCATCCTCTTCCCTTTGCAAGAGGCATCGCCTTGCTGCTGCTACGGGCATCGTCCGTAGATACAGCAACTACCTCAAAGTCCATCTCATCCATCCAGTCGTCGTACACATCACTAAGAGCACTCAGTTCCTGAATACATGGCTTACATGTTGTATCCCAAAAAGAAAGGATAACTGGCTTTCCTGCCGGTATGAGCTTAAGGATAGATACGCTCTCACCTTTCGCATTGACAACATTGATATCCGGAACGGCCTTCTGAGCACTAGCAGAAAATGCTACTGTCATAAGCGCAACTATTAGTAGAAATCTCCTCATAGACTAATCTTTAACTGAAAGATCGATCCTGTCAAAGATGGCAGAACCGATCTCTTATTCTTTATTCGAAAAATGGATTATTTAACCACGAATGTTACAATGTTCCAATCAGCATCGCTTCCGAATCCGCTTACGTATGAGTTGTCTGGAGCAATATAACCTACAGCTGGATTTGTCAAGCTCTTAAGCTGATCAGATGCTACAAGAGTTGTAAGCTCTACGCATGTTGTCTCGCCAGGATTCCATACATAAGAGTTTCTAACAGGAACCATACCACCTGTTGCACCTGCTACTGTACCGTCATTTGAGATACCATATCCAGAGAAGCTGACTTCACCAGGAAGAACCTCAAGTACACCTGTCTCAAGGTTAAGGCGAGCTGTCTGAAGAACAGGCTGCTCCCAATTCTCAAAGTCATATGGAGCTGCGACAACAAGAGATACCCACTTGCCGTTTGCGCTAAGACCCTGTGGCTCGAAGAACATATACTGTGAGTTGTTCTTTCCCTCTGGGTGATTGTAAGCTGCACTTACTGGCTTAACCTTGTAAGAACCATCTGCCTGAGCCTCCCAGATAATAAGAGGATCTGAAGCATAGTCATCGATAGCCCATCCGGCGATAACAGACCCGTCTTCTGAAATCCAACGAGCCTCAGCACCGTTTACAATAAAGCCCATCTCCTCGTCAGTTGGAACAGGAAGTTCAATTCTGCTAGCCTTGGTTGTAAATGGAGCCTTCCAGATACATGGCTTAGTGTTGTATGAAGCATCGTAATAATATCCTGCGATAATGTCACCAGCTTCTGTAATGGCATATGCACTTGAGCCTGACTCTGCCGGTGTTGTATATGTAACTGTATAAGGCTCGCCAGTTTCCCAGTCAATATCCTCATATGATACTTCAATCTCAGTGTCATCATAGTAGAGGGTTGTTCCCTTTGTTCCCTGACCCATGATTGCGTATGAAGCTTCACCTACTGCGACACCCTTAGCATTCACTGCATGGAATCCACCTGGGAAATCGGCCATATCAATAACCTTGTTTGCCTCTACATCCCAAATAGCAGCATTACCTGTTTCGTAGTTTGAACCGGCAACATATTTTCCATTAGAAGAACCAGTCTCACCCTGGAACAATGTCTGAGAAAAAAGGACACCTGTTGGAGCGAATGGTTCAATTACAGATTCATCATCATCTCCGTTTCCTCCACGTTCGGTACATGCTACTGCTCCTAGGCTAATCATACCTATAAGAGCCATTTTCAATAACTTATTCATTTTTTCATAAAATTAACTAACAAGGCAAAAGTACAAAAAAATCACGTTATTAAATATTTTAATTACGAAAAATCCTCATTCTACTATCGTCTATTGCTCTTTTGTGTCTCTTTTATGAAAAATGATAACAAACTATTTCACCAGGAAATTAGGTCAGTCCATATAAGACTATTTGCTAGATAACAACGATTTAGCTGATAATTATGAGACCTTATACTAACCGTATCGTTATGGCCATATATCACTTCGAGATCATTTCGATCAAACCATCTGAAACGAGCTAGCAGGTCCTCTGCAGACACAAATGGAAATGACTCTGACCAGAGACTCGAGGTGGTCAATTCCGCTACCGTTTCCTGAACAGGTACACCATTATAACTGTACTTCACCAACTCACCTGTCCGTGTACGCGAATAATAAACCCTTGGATATGCGACTCCTTCAAAAGTTACTTCCAACCACAGATAACCATGGTCTTGATGCCTAGAGATAGTCCATCCATTCCATTCTTCCGGCAACAAATCCGAATTATCATTCATGAAAGAATCTATGCTAACAGGTCTCTTATGCATTGAACAAGAAAATGGGAATACAATCAGAAGACAGATTAAGATAATATTAGTCAATCTTTTTAGTGCATGTTTCCAAAATCTTTCAACTTTCTTCTTTTCCTTCTCTGTAAGTTCTGCTATTTCCCTATTTCCTTCTGGGCCAGGATTAAAGGGGTCATATCCAGGTTCTCTAGGGTCTTTCATATTATATTAGTGTATCAATGACTTTTGGCTCTTTGTTATTAAGGAGTAATCCATCATCTCGTATTATGAACTCTACTATTTGAGTGTCGCTTTGACCTCTCATCTCCATATGTTGACGTCTGATAATCC
>JAKSJT010000217.1 GCA_024402125.1 Bacteroidales bacterium | reverse complement strand
TCCAAAGACTGAAGGCGGTCATGGCAGTCATCTTGACCCGGACGCTACAAACAAGATGGTAGACTATGCATTCGCTCACGGAATCAACTACTTTGATACAGCACCAGCTTATGGCGAGTCAGAAAAGGTTATGGGAGTCGCACTTAGCAGACATCCTAGGAACTCATATCTTCTTGCCACCAAGATGTCCAATTTCCCATCTCTTCTTAGAGGCATGACAGGTGTTGAAGGCGCAAAGGCGATGTTTGAAAGATCTCTTGCTAACCTTCAGGTTGACTATATTGATTTCCTTCTCTGTCACTCTATCAACAACCTTAAGGACTTCAAGGACAGATTCATAGAGAATGATGTTCTAGAGTACCTCAAGTCATTGAAAGAGAGTGGCAAGATCAAATATCTCGGCTTCTCTTATCATGGAAACAACGCTGACCTTGAGCCTGTGCTTGATTACTATGATTGGGATTTTGTTCAGATTCAGCTGAACTACCTTGACTTCAAGGAAATGCTTAATGACGATGCTGAGCATGACAACAGTAACGGAACAACTGACTCTGAGACTCTTTACAAGATTCTTGAGAGTAGGGGAATTCCAGTTGTAATCATGGAACCAGTAAAGGGCGGTCTTCTTGCAAGTGTTAACGAGAACTTGAAGGAAATGATGGCAAAGCGTCATCCTGAGCTATCTCCTGCTGGTGTTGCTCTTACATTTGCTTCAACATTCCCTGGAGTTATGGCAACTCTTAGCGGTATGTCAAATATGGAGCAGCTTAAGGAAAACATCGCCACATTCACTGACTTCAAGCCATTCAATGAAGAGGACAACGCATTCCTTCAGACAGTTGCTGATCTCTACAACGCTAACCCTAATATTCCTTGTACAGGCTGTGAGTATTGTATGCCTTGTCCTAATGGTGTGTATATTCCTAAGAACTTCAGCGTATACAACACTACAAGCTCTCAGCTCAATCTTCCTGATCCAACTAACCCAGACAAGGATTACAACAAAAAGAAGAAGATATTCTTAAAGAGATACAAGTCTGAGCTCAAGCCTTCACAGATGGCTGATGCATGTACAAAGTGCAATGTCTGTCTCGAGAAGTGTCCTCAGCATATTCCTATCCCTAAGAAGCTTCAGCAGATTAAGGACCTGATTGACGCACTAGGTTAACAGATACCGTGGACGATAGAAAGCAATCACGACGTAGATTCCTGTCTTCTCTTCTGGAGGCAGGCATCCCTATTCCTAAAGGCCGGGCCAAGGCAAACACGGCTGCAGTCTCAGACGTTCCGTCCGAGGCTAACAGGAAAACGACCGTTTCTCCTCCTGGTAGTGTGAGCCACGAGCATCTCAACTCAACATGCAACGGATGTCAGCTATGCATTTCAGCATGTCCAACAAAGGCTCTTAAACCATCGACCAAAGATTATGACATGGCTGGGTTAATGCAGCCACATCTCGATTTCTCAAGCGGATATTGCGACTACGAGTGCAACAAGTGCTCGGAAGTATGTCCAACTGGTGCAATAGAACATATTTCACTTGAAGAGAAACAGGATGTTCAGATCGGTCATGCTGTTCTAGTCGAAAGTCTATGCAAAGCGAACGAGCAAGGGGAGTGCCGACTATGTGAATCGGAGTGTCCAACTGGCGCTATAAGATTCAAGGAAAACTATAATATGCCAATGGTAGAAATTGATGGAGTCAAACGATATCCTCGATATCCAGTCATAGAAGACATACTTTGCATCGGATGCGGAAAATGTGAGCATGTCTGTCCTTCTGCAATTGCTAAGGCAATTCATGTGGAGGGCTTCGAAGTTCATAGAACTTAAAGCAAGTTACATATTATATTTTGCTAGTGAGAGTCATTGATATGGCTCTCTTTTTTTACGCTTTTAAAATACACAAAAACGTAGTTCATACCCTCAAAAGCAAATATTTAGCTGCAAATGCATGAATTTAAAATCAAATTTTGTATAATTATGAAATAATTCTTAATAAATATATTTGATGAATAAATAAAGTTGCTAACTTTGCTAACAATTATTTGGAGCATATGAAATTCCTAAACTATGTAGCTTCAATACTGCTTGCGTTGACCGTATCAGCGTTAAACCTGACTGCGCAAGTTCAGAATAGACTAGGGGTCGAGGAGAGCATCTTCGAGCCTTATTCTAAGTGTCGTCTGTCTCCATATGATGTTGATAACATTTCTATTTGCGACTCCATCTATAGTATTGGCGTTCAAAGAAATGACTATAAAATAAAGACTCTTGCCCTGAATGCGGTTCTTCCTGCTTATTACATGCTCGAAGACTTGGACATGATGAACAAGACGATTCAAGAAATTAAAGATATTCAGTATTCTCATCCTGATATCAATGACATCTATTTTGCAGCTCTTTATTCATACTGCAACTACCTTATCTTTTTTGATAAACTAAGCGATTCTCTGCTTGAAGCAAAGCAGATGCTCGAGCGTTCAACTGAAATTGGAGAACCATATGGAATGATGCTGGCCTATCGTACAATGGCAATCATCTATCAGTACAGATCCAATTCAGCTTTAGCTGTAGAATGCTATAAAAGAGCTTTGGAGTATTCCGAGTCAGCAAATGCAAGTGTTGAGCAGGACAACATCAGAATTCAGCTTGCACAGGAGCAGATAAATGCTGGTCTATATGATAACGCAAGAGAAACTCTTTCTGTCATTGCAAGAAGCATTGATAACGATGAGAATCTTAGGCTTCAGTACTATTTCGTAAGTGCATATCTCGGTGACAATACTGGAGATCATGAATCTTTCTGGAAGTATTATAATCTTGTCAAGGATGAACCTATGTACGAATCAATCATAGGAGAAGAAGACAGAGCTCTTGTAGAGATTGATTATCTGTTATCCAAAGGCGAAATAGATAAAGCAGAACAAGTTGCATTGGAATACCTTCCGGATCAGTCCCGTCATATGATTCTTAGCGAGATTTACGGAAAGAAAGGTCTATATAAACTGGCATATGAGGAATCAACCGCCTTTAATAAGATTAAGGATTCTCTTTCTGTTGCCGTTCAGACTGAAGACGTTGCAATGCTAGATGCCCAGATGGCAAATGCTGAGCTCAAACATGAATCACTCCAGTACAAATCAAGAGTCAGAACAATGACCTTGTCTGTTGCCCTTATCATATTCATCATTATCTCAATTCTCAGTATTCTGAACATTATCAGGGAGCAAAAGCATAAGAGGGCCCTTAAGGCAAAGAACTATGAGCTTATTGAAGCCAAGAAGACAACCGAGGCTGCTCTTGAAAAAGCTAAAGAATCGGATGCAATCAAGACCCGTTTCCTCCAGAACATGAGCCATGAGATAAGAACCCCTCTCAATGCTGTTGTGGGATTCTCCCAGCTTCTTTCCCTTCCAGATGGAATCAACACCGAACAGGAAAAGAATGAGTACTCGAATTACATTCTCAATAACTCTGAGATGCTTACAATGCTCATCGATGATATTATCAGTCTGTCTGATGTTGAAAATGGCAATTATAAGATCAACAAGTCAAAGAAGAACTGCAATGATATCATAAGACATGCTATCAAGTCAGTAGAACATAGAGTCAGCCCTGGTGTTACTTTGAAGTGGGAGTCAGACTTCACAGATGAAGACCTTATCCTGACAGACGAGAGGCGAGTACAGCAGGTTCTTATCAACCTTCTGACAAATGCCTGCAAGCACACTGAAAAGGGTACAATCACCATTAGATGCTGTTCTGAAAAGAATAATGGATATGTCAATTTTGAAGTGATTGACACAGGAACAGGCATCCCTAAGGACAAAGCAGAGAAGATCTTTGACAGGTTCTTCAAGATAGACGAGTTCAAGCAGGGTGCTGGAATCGGACTAAATATCTGCAAGATAATAACCAGTAAGCTTGGAGGAGAACTTTACCTTGACACCACATATGAAAATGGAGCAAAATTTGTTTTCTCAATTCCAAAAAACTAATTGATGCTTCTATACAATAGCAAACCTACTTTAAATGCAATTACTTCAGACCATATTACGACTAAGCGTCAAAGTGCTTACTATAAGCATTTTGATGATATTAGTGCCACTCAATGTCTTTTCTCAGAACAATGTCTACAGAATCGACGATGAGTGTTATGATTATTATTTGAAAGCACAGGCTGGCAAGAACGACCCAAATAGCATCAATGTCATTGATGCCATGTATAATCTTGCTGTTGAAAAAGGTGATAAGAAAGCCGAAACGATATCTTATGTCCTCAGAGTACAGTTCTACTTCGAGAGAGATGATATCGCAAGCTTTGAGAAAGCTATCGCATCACTGAAGGAGAATTCACTCAAGACAGGCTATACACAGTATTATTACTATGCATACTCTACAGAGGTTACATATCTTCTTAATCAGCACATGCTGAATAATGTCATCGAACTTGCTTCGAAAATGCATGAAGACGCAGAGAGCAGAAACGATGATTTCGGATTCTGGATGACATATAAGACTCTTGCTACCATCCACACCTACAGGAAGGATTACTCCAATGCGAAAAGATGCTATCAGGATGCTCTGATCTATTCGGCCAAAGTTCCTAGCCAGTCAACTGTCAGCATCTATCTAGGTATCGCAAATCTATACGACAATCCTGATTCCAGCCTTTTCTACCTGAAACAAGGTCTCGATGCAGTCAAGACCCCAACAGATTCAATAACAGTCTACAAGGCACTTGCCTTTGCTTATGGAGCAAAGGATGACTATACATCATACGGAGAGTACAAATCCAAATTTGACAAGATGTATGACAAGTATAAGATCAAAAAGACATCCGATGACATTCATGAATTCGAATTCTACAATGACCTCACAAGCGGCAACTACTCCAAGGCCCTAGCCGAATCTGATTCAATTGAGGACAAGGAACTGTCACTTAAGCTAAAGCTGCATCTTTCTCTTTTAAGATCAGATTTCAAGAATGCATATGGCTACCTCGATGAACTGACCACATACAGGGAGAATACCAAAAGCGGCATTGCAATGGATGATATAGTTGAAGTCAACGCTAAATTCAACAACAACAGACTGCGCGCCATGAATGACGATCTCATTCAAAGTGCAGATGCAGAAAGAATGAAGCAGAAGAACAACTTCTACACAATTCTATTCGCATCAATCTTCGTCATTCTCTTTGTCATCGCTGACTTTACTCTTGTATATATCAAGGAAAAGAATGACGCTCTTGAAAAGGAGAGATCCCTGGCTGAGAGCTTGAAGGCATCAAAGGAAGAGGCAGAAAAGTCAAAAGAGGCCGCTATCAAGGCTAACAACATGAAGACTTCATTCGTCCAGAACATGAGCCATGAAATACGCACTCCTCTGAATGCCATTGTGGGATTCTCACAGCTGATGAGCCTTCCAGAAGGATTCGTGACTGACGAGGAAAAGAAGCAGTACGGATCATATATAACAAGTAATTCTAACCTCCTTATGATGCTTATTGACGACATTCTCAATATATCCGATGTTGAGAACGGTAACTATAAGCTTGACATCAAACCATCTAACTGCAACGAAATG
>JAKSJT010000216.1 GCA_024402125.1 Bacteroidales bacterium | reverse complement strand
TAGGGAATCTTACTGGTCTTTCGATGCTGTTAAGGTCATCGTTGATACCTGTTCCACTCATTACTACCATTGGAGCGGTTACTCTAAGGAGCGCAAGCTGTGCTGACAGGTTCTCCTGGAACATGTCTTTTACTGCCTTGATTGCTTTCTCTGTAACTTCTTTGCTACCTAGAATGTTTTTGTAGCCTTTTGGAATATATGTTGCCATGATAAATTACACTTTTAAACTAACGTTACCCTAAATATAGACATTAGTTTTTAAAAATTCATAATAATTGGCTCGAAAAGTTATCATTAATTGAATTTTGGGTAAATTTGTCTTGTAAAAATGCAGATAATTATGGCTGAATTTAATCCGACGATAACAAAAGTACTTGACTTCCTGACTGCTAATGGGATAGCGTATGAGATATATTCTCATCCTTCTTTATTTACTATTGAGGAGGCATTGGAGTACTGGAAGAAAATTGATGAATCTCATACAGACGGTACGGGTCCTACTCACTGTAAAAACCTCTTTATGAGAAATCACAAAGGCAACCGTCATTATCTGATTTCATTCGAGTGTCATAAGGATCTGGACATACATTCACTCGAGCACATGCTCCATCAGGGTAAGCTGTCATTTGCTTCTCCAGAAAGAATGGAAAGGTGTCTTGGCGTTAAACCTGGTTCAGTGTGCCTTTTCGGTCTTATCAATGATATGAACCTCACTGATGCCAATCCTAAGGAACTCTTTGAGAATGGTCATAGAGTGAAGTTCTTCTATGATGCAGATCTTCTAAAGTCGAAGTATGTAAGTTTCCATCCATGTGATAACACAGCAACAGTTGTGATCTCCAAGGATGATTTCGTAAGATTCCTTGAGATATGGGGAGGAGAGTCGGAGACTTTGATAATCGAATAGATGCTGCCTTGAGTGTCATTTCATGAATTCCGTTTTGTAGAAGCTAGAAGAATTAACTAGATACCGGCCCGATTGCAATCAGTGCAGTCGGGCTGATTGCTTTTTTATGAATAGTGTTAGTCCTCGAGATGTACAGCTGCAAGAAAGAATACATTTTTAGAGTCGTATAGAATAACGGTGGTGAGTAATCCAAAGTTCAAATAATCGGGTTAATGTAAATAATTCTTAGAAAGCATGATTAGAAAGGTATTGTTAATTACGTGGAATGTTATTTCCACTTTGCTTTTTGTTTTGGCTTTAGTGACAAAAAACTATGGCTTCCAAATGGGTATCATTGTGATGTTAGTCATACCAAATGTCATTGCCTTGTGTATGGCGTTATCCTCTAAATCGTCGAAACCAATTCGTTTGCTTACCTTGATTTTGATAGGTTTACAGATAGCAATCTTTTGGGGAGGTACTTTGAGGTCGCGGATAGGAAGCCATCATGCCGAAATAGATAGAACCAATCCGATTCTGTTTGTCGCAAAGCCACGTTATTATGGAAGTTCAGTGTGCACAAATGAGACTGCAGTCTTTTATAGTAACGGTGCGGTCCAAATGATTCAGGAAGTCCAGACAGACTATATTAGCCATGCGTTCTGGGTAAGGACAGGAGATATTGTGTATGATCTGGAATGGAATGCAAGCACAGACGATCCGGATGGGGAAATCACATTTGATCTAGATAAACACACTTATCTGTCAAATGAGTATTCAAAATATGAAATCACCGAAATTGATTGGTCTCTGTTGGAGGAGGTTGTAGGGAACTTGTATCCGGAGGGCGGTACACGTAATGTTACTTTTACTTCACACTTCTATTACCCATGGTGAGCGGAACACAAATATCCCGGTTGCTTTTTGCTAAGCAGCCGGGATAAATTATCTATAGTATGTTCCGATTTATTGTGGCCTTTTACTGCCAACCTCCTTGGCGCTGACCACCCTGGCGTGGGCCTCTTTGTCCATTAGGACCTCCGAAACCACGACGGTTTCCTCTAGATTCAGACCACTTCTTGTACTGGTCTTCTGTGAGAATCTTCTTTATCTGAGCATCCTGTTCCTGCTGCATTTTCTGCATTGCCTCCATGTTGAATCCTCCCTGCTGGCCGTTACCTCTGTTTGCCTGCATCTTCTCGGAAGATTTCTTGAACACGTCAAGCACTTTTGCATACTGTTCGTCAGAAAGCTTTACGAGTTCCTTCATCTGGTCTGCCTGCATCTTAGCCATAGCTGCTGCATCTGGACGCTGACCGCCATTTCCTGGGAATCCCTCTCTGCCTCTTGGGCCCTGAGCCTTAGCAGAGAATGACAGTGCAAGAATCATAGTTCCTACTGTCAAAATCTTTGTGATAATACTTTTCATCCTTTTGATGTTTTATAGTTTAACTGTCTATGCCATAAATATAAGCAATTAATGGGCCAGGGTTGTAGCTTGTTTTGCTTTTTACAATGAACGGGCGATTATTGTCTACGAAAAGACTGTTCTACTCAGTATTTTGCGGATCCATCTAAATGTCTAATCAAAACAATTGCTAAATTTGCACCCGCATGAATACAATTGAAATCAATCAGGCTGTGGCAAGGTATCAGGAACTTGGCCTTGCAGAACCTATCAGCCTTACAATAGAGGAGTCTGAGACTCTCGCAATAGTTGGTCCCAATGCGGCAGGAAAGAGTCTTCTTGTCGAAATGATCGTTGGTAAGAGTCCTCTTTTTAGTGGAAAGATCAATCGCGATCCAAATATCAAGTATATCACTTTCAGAGATACATACGGTTCTTTCGATGCTGGGTATTACCTTCAGCAGAGATGGAACTCTACTGAATACGATGACAGTCCGCTTGTATGCGGAGCTTTGTCAAGATATCCGGACAGCCCTTTGAGAGAAAAGCTGTTTAAGATCTTCGGTATGGATGAACTGATGGATAAACCGCTGGTTCTTCTATCTAGTGGAGAACTTAGAAAGTATCAGCTTACTAAGATTCTGCTTAGTGGACCGAAGATTCTGATAGTGGACAATCCATTTATCGGGCTCGATGCTAAGACCAGAGAACAGCTTAGAGTGTTCTTCACTGAAATTTCATCGATGAAGGAGATACAGCTTATCCTGGTTCTTTCAATGCTGGATGATATTCCTGAGTTTGTGACATCAGTTGTATCAGTTGAAGATAGACACATGTCTTCAAAGATGACAAGGCAGGAGTACCTTGACAAGTTCTTCGCTAATGATTCAGAAGAGGACTTTTCTTCTTTACAGAAGAAAATCCTCGATCTTCCATATGTTAACAGAAACTACGAAGGAGACGAAGTGATTCGTCTTAATAAGGTCAGTGTCCGTTACGGCGAAAGAACAATCCTCAAGGATCTTGACTGGGTAGTTGGACGTGGCAGTAAATGGGCTCTGAGTGGAGACAACGGATCAGGTAAATCGACTCTTCTAAGTCTTATCACAGCAGATAACCCTCAGGGTTATGCATGTGACATCAGCCTTTTCGGAATGAAAAGGGGAACTGGCGAGAGCATCTGGGATATCAAAAAGCATATCGGCTATGTGAGTCCAGAGATGCATAGGGCTTACTGCAAGAATGTTCCAGTTATTGATATTGTATCATCGGGTATTCATGATAAGATAGGTCTATATCTGAAACCAAAGCCAGAGCAGATGCAGGCATGTGAGTTCTGGATGGATGTTTTTGGTGTGCTTCACCTTAAAGACAAATCTTTTGTTCAGATATCAAGTGGAGAACAGAGACTGGTTCTTCTTGCTAGAGCGTTCGTGAAGGATCCGGAGCTTCTTATCCTTGATGAACCGCTTCATGGACTAGATACATATAATAGAAGAAAGGTAAAGAAAGTCATTGAGGCGTTCTGCAAGAGAACGGACAAGACGATGATTATGGTGACTCACTATAAGAACGAGCTTCCTTCTGTTATTACAGATAGCATTTATTTGGTTAAGAACCAGTAGTGACAAATAGATACAATAATAGCCGGCCCATCTGGACCGGCTATATTGTTGCTAAAAGAATAATCTCTTACTTCTCGAAATACTTCCAGCAGCATGCAGAAAGAGCTGCACCTACGCATGGAGCAACGATGAATACCCAAACGTTCTTGAGAGCCTCGCCACCTACGAAGAGAGCTGGACCGAATGAACGAGCAGGGTTAACTGATGTTCCTGTAAGGTTGATGAATACGAGGTGGATAAGGATAAGTGTAAGACCGATTGCAAGACCTGCAAGGTTACCTGCACCCTTCTTCTCGTCTGTTGTTCCAAGGACTACAAGAACAAAGAGGAATGTTGCAACGATTTCAGCGATGCAAGCTCCGAGTGGGCCACCTGCATTAGCAACGCCATTTGTTCCAAGACCCTCTGGTGAACCCATTGCACCTGGAGCGCCAGATACAGAAACGATAAGATAAAGAATAGCTGCACCGATGATACCACCGAGGAACTGACCAGCCCAGTAACCAGCAGCGTCCTTCCATGTCATACGACCAGAAAGAGCAACACCAAGTGTGATTGCAGGGTTGATATGGCAACCAGAGATAGCTCCGATAGTGTATGCCATAGCGATTACTGAAAGACCGAATGCTGCTGCAGTTGCGAATACGCCTGCAGTATCACCACATCCTACGAAAACAGCTGTTCCACAGCCAAGGAGTGTAAGAACCATTGTTCCAATACACTCAGCTACATACTTTTTCATAACTAAGACTTTGTTTAGATAAATATATTTAATGCTAAGTTAATGAACTTTTTCTTAAAAAACCTATATTTGTTACATGAATACACATGTAGTTATTATGGCAGGTGGTATCGGAAGCAGACTTTGGCCGATCAGCACACCTGAAATGCCTAAGCAGTTCATTGATGTATTAGGCGTTGGAAAAAGTCTTATTCAGCTTACTGTAGACAGATTCCTTCCTGTCTGCGATAAGGCAAATTTCTGGGTAGTGACATCTGCTAAATATGTTGATATCGTAAAGGCTCAGTTGCATGATATTCCAGAAGATCAGATTCTTGCAGAGCCAGTTGCAAGAAATACTGCTCCATGTATCGCATATGCATGCTGGAAGATATCAAAGAAGTATCCTGATGCAAATATCGTTGTGACACCTGCAGATGCTCTCGTTCTTAAGACTGAGAAATTCGCAGATGTTATTTCAAAGGCTCTTGCAGAGACTGACGGCTCTTCTAAGATTGTTACAGTTGGTATCAATCCTACAAGACCAGAGACAGGATATGGATACATCTGCTCGACTTCGACAGAGCAGGATAGGGTAGTGAAGGTTGAAGAGTTCAAGGAAAAGCCAAATCTTGAAACAGCTAAGAAGTATGTTGCTGCAGGCAATTACTTCTGGAACGCAGGTATCTTTGTATGGAATGTAAATACTATTACATCTCAGCTAAGGGAACATGCTCCTCAGATTGCTGGTGTAATGGATAAGTTGTCAGAATCGTTCTACACGGAGAATGAACCAGCGGCACTTGCTGAACTCTTCCCAACATGTGACAAGATCTCCATTGACTATGCTGTGATGGAGAAGTCAAAGGATATCTATGTCGTTGCAAGTGACCTCGGTTGGAGTGACCTTGGCTCATGGGGATCAATAAAGACTCATATTCCTGCAGATGCTCAGGCTAATCTCGATGAAGCTCGTGAGAGACTTATGG
>JAKSJT010000215.1 GCA_024402125.1 Bacteroidales bacterium | reverse complement strand
GAGACATTCGGGGCGCTGATAGTACTGGACCCAGCTGCAGACGAGTTCGACGAGGAGCAGAAAAAGAGTATCCTTGACCAGAACATCGAAATGCTCAACGGACAGATTCCGTCGTACTCAAAGATAACTTGGTATAAAGTAGAGCCTGAAGAGTTTGAAAAAACACCTAAGGGCACAATCAAGAGATTCATATACCAGGACAGGGAATCCCAGAATTAGTTGTAATTTTGTACCATGAATACAAAAAGAGTAGTAATTACCGGTATGGGAGTAATCTCCCCTGTCGGTCATTCAGTTCCAGAGTTCTGGAACAGTATTGTAAACGGAAAGAGCGGTATCGCTCCTATCGAGTGGAGCTACGATGAGACTCCTGTTGTCAGTGTAGCGGCTCAGGTTAAGGGATTCAACCCAATGGAGCACGGTCTGGAGAAGAACGATGTCAGAAGAAATGATGTATTCTGTCAGTTCGCTCTAGCTGCAGCAAACGATGCCATGAAGGACAGCGGACTTGTTGCAGGTGAGAACATTGAGCCTCGTAGACTTGGAGTTTATGTTGGAACAAGCCTTGGAAGTATAGGAACATTCGCGAAGGAGGCAAAGAACTGGATAGACAACGGTTCCGACAGAGTATCCCCTCTTTTCATCCCTATGTACATCAGCAACATGGCTTCCGGTAACATTGCAATCAAGCATCACGCTGAAGGACCATGCATTCCTATCATTACAGCTTGCGCTACCGGTACTCATTCAGTTGGTGAGGCCTACAGAAACATCAAGGGTGGCTACGCTGATGCAATCCTCGCAGGAGGTTCAGAAGCTGCCATTCATCCTATCGCACTAGGCGGTCTTTATAACTGTAAGGCACTGACTAGAACAACTGACCCGACACTTGCTTGTCTTCCTTTTGACTCCAGAAGAGCTGGTTTTGTCATGGGTGAAGGTTCAGCAATCCTTGTCCTTGAGGAACTTGAACACGCAAAGGCAAGAGGAGCACACATCTATGCTGAGGTATGCGGATACGGATCAAGCTGTGATGCTTACCACTGCACATCCCCTAAGCCAGACGGAGAAGTTGCTTCAAGAGCAATCAAGGAGGCTCTTGATGAGGCTGGATTCAATGAAAATGACAACCTCTATATCAATGCTCATGGAACAGGCACTCATCTCAATGACTCAACTGAGACAAAGGCATTCAAGCAGGCTCTCGGAGAGGATGCTGCAGCTAAGGCTCACATCAGCTCAACCAAGTGCATGACTGGACATATGCTTGGAGCTGCTGGAAGCGTTGAACTCATTGCATCCGTTTGTGCCCTGAACGAAGGAATAGTTCCCCCAACTATCGGACTAAACGAGCAGGATCCTGAGTGTGACCTCAACTATACTCCTAACAAGGCTCAGAAGCATGACCTTACTCTAGCAATATCTGATTCACTTGGTTTCGGTGGACACAATGCTTGTGTAGCAATCAGAAAGTATCAGGACTAGAAATATTAACGAACTTAACAAATTAAAGCATATGAGGCCGGGCAAAATTGCTCGGTCTCATTTCTTAATATCAATTATTTGTTTTCTTAAACTTCGTCTATTACGAAAAGTAGGTCCGTATTAGGACATCTTCCTGTTCAGCCGTCAGTTTTGCAGTCATTACTTCCAGAATCCTATCATATTCGGTATCCTTTGGCGTAAATACCCTGCGTCTAGTCTTACCCTCTATTACAGCGTACAGGTGAAGGTTACCTGAATCGGTAGGCTCAATTCTGATACGACTATCGTTTATCTCCTCAGATTCCGTGAATACATCTGGTGATAGTTCACGGAGCCTGTTTTCCATCAGTTTGATAAAGTATGGAGCTATACCATTTTTCTGGGCGATTCCACGGAAATCTTTCAAGGCAGCCTTTACTTGGTCAATGTACTTGTCTGGATTCTTTATACTGTTCTGTACAGCAAAGTCCCTCAGGTCATTCAGTGTGATTTCATCATGTTTGCCCCTAATCGAGAACACATGGGATCTCTGAGCACTAGCTGCATTCTTCAGAATAAATGTGAGGTCGTAGGCTGGGGATATATGCCATTTACCATCCTTGTCCATGATAAAGGAGAAGTTCTTCGCATGGTCGTCTGTATTACCTGCAAGCACATTGAATACCATTCTGAGGAAAAGCTCGCTTTGCTCACTCATTGGTATGGAGAGAACTCTGCAGGTTGAGAACAGGTCTTCATAGCAGTATGCCTCAGGATTAACTGCAGCAAGAGTCTGGGTGAAGACTTTCTTACCGTTTTGCCTGTCAAACCTTTCCGTTATAAAGTGGTTCACTCCTTCCACTTTGATGAGCCTCGATGGCATCATGCTGATTCCTGCATTGATGGCCATTTCATACCAGGTCATTTCCGTTTCAGAGATACAGAACTCAGGGGTATTGAACTTTAGAATGTAATACTTCCTCTCTGGATCCGTTGATGTTTGTCCGGAATATATATTGCCATCCTCGTCCATCGCAATAATGGCTTTCTTAAACCTTCCTCCTGCAGATGTGCCAATGGCCATAAGTGCCTTCTGAGTCAATGATTCATCAGATGATATCTTTGTTCCATCGCGATCCTTCTCGATCTTAACAGCAAGGTCATACAGCTTTGGGATCATCAACTTTTCATCTGAATTGAACTCTCCTTCCGAGCATGGAACAAACTCCAGTGCACCCATCGCCCTTTTGCCAACGAAGGATAACTTTGCCAGCGGAGTCTTATCCTTTTCGTGATAGTGGTTCTCTGCAAACCACTGGTCAAATAAGGTATTTCCCCAGTCATCCGGCAGTGAATCAGCAATGAACGGTGGCAACTTCTGGTAGCGCGGATTGTCAATGTCTCCGAATATGGCGAACTTTGATTCGGGGTTCCTGGAAGACGCTACGATTGGTGCAATATCCATTCCTGATGAAAGGTAGTCCTTCGAAAAGAAGAAATAGGAGTTTCGCTTCTGAGAATTCCAGCTAAGTTGTCCTATTTCTTTCCCCCAAAGGAGTACGCTTAATTTCCCTATTTCGAAAATCTTACTCATTGTTCTTCCTCCTTACTCTCTGCTGTGATGAGCGTGAAGTCAGATATGGATTCGCTGGTTGCTCAGGAATCAAATCATCGATCCTTTCCAACAATCCCACCTGACGCATTAGTGCCATAAGGTTTGTCACGGTCATATTGGTGATAGTACCTGTCTCAAATTTGTGAATTGTTGATACTGATACACCAGCAGCCTTTGCTAACTCTCCCTGTGATAAGTCTACTCCAAGCCTGTAATCCTTAAATCTAAGTCCAAGCATCTGAAGTATCTGTGTATCCGAAAACTGCTTTATTGCCATAATTTGTTCATTGATTCACAAATGTAATAAATTATAGTTTAATAGCAAAATATAGGCATAAACTATAATATATTATAGGTTTCATATACACAGATGAGACAAGTTCTATTGCCTTTTGAGTTATAAAAACAGCAATGGTATAAAGCATACGAGGCCGGGCAAGTTTTGTTTGCCCAGCCTCATATCTTATTTGTTATATATTATATAACTGTTAGTTTGCCTCGTTAAAGCGGTTTCCTCTTTCTACGATAGCTCCATCAGAGAGATCGATTGCCTCAGGAGCTGAACCATTATCTGACTTTGTCCAGTATGAGTAGTACCATGTATTGTACCAGTCATAACGGTCGCAGTAGTAGTAAGAAGTGTTGACATTAACACAAGGTGTCCACTCGTAGTAGTCATATACCTTTGTCAGGTTGAACCTTGAATCAGAGTCTCCGAAATAACCGCTGAAGGAGCAGTTTGTCATCTGGTAGTCTGAAATAGCTGTTGAGAGGTTATGATCTGATGGGTAGTCAAGGTATACGATACCGTCTACAATCTCCCAGTTAAAGTAGTATACCTGATACTCATAAGGACCGTACTCGTAGTAATCGATCTCCTTTCCATATCCATATGTAGCGTAGTCATACTTAGGATAGAATACGAGCTCTGTATCGTAGCTGTCGAACCTATACGTTCTTCCTCCAACTCTATATGTATAGAACATCCCGAAATCACCCTGCCAGTTACCTGAGAGTACAACTGACTGTGCGGTGTCAATGTCACATGCAGCGAATGCAAATACTGAAACAAATCCAATCAGTACGTTTGTCCAAGCGTTTCTCATATCATTACAATTCTAAGGTTAATCTATAGTATACCGGGAGCCTCTATCTGCTTCCCTTTATACTATAGACGAAATCTACCTCGAATTGTTAATGACAAAATCGTAAAAATCTTTAGGATTCTTGAAATGATACTCCGGATTCATGCCCTGAAGGCCATAATCACACCAGTCAGCCAGTGCAAAATGCACTCCTGCATTCTGTGCGCAGAGGCAATCTGCCGATGTGTCTCCAAGGTAGATACACTCGCTAGGAAGAATCTCCTTGCCGATCTTCTCAGATGCTGTCTTCATCCAAAGAAGAAGCGGTTCCGGATCCGGCTTATGCTTACTTGTGTTCTCGGAGCTGATGACGACATCAAACAGATGCATGATTGGTTTAAGATGCTCATCGTACTCCAGTTCAAACTGGCTTCTTGATGTTACACATCCTACCGTATATCCAAGTTCGTGAACCTTCTGAACCAGTTCAATCATTCCCTCGAATGGACCTGTAAGGTGCACGAAAGCATCCCACTGGCCGTTCCAGTAGTCATGGAAGGCTTTCGGATCATGGTATCCAAGTTCTCCTCCTACCTTATTACTTGGCATGCTGAAAAATCTTCTGAGGTCCGAAAACGGAACATCCTCCCCCATCAGATCAAGGATAGTCTGGTGAAGGGAGGTTGTCGCTGTTGTTTCGGTATCTATGATTGTACCGTCTATATCAAATATAAAATGCTTGTACATATTCCTTAATCTTGCGAGTCGCAATTTTAAGAAATAATCCTAGAGTTTCCAAGAGTTCATCTCTGCCTCGAGTGTCTTGCAGTCTCTTTCAGCCTCAAGGGTCTCTACCAGTGCGTCGTACCACACGCTGATCTCAAGGACGTAGTCAACTAGTGACACAGCACCGCTTTCAAGAGCCTTTTTCAGCGAATCGATACTGTTGATTCCGCTAAGAAGTTCCCTATACTCTGAGCTTACCTTCTGAAGGTTAAGCACCCTCTGGTATTTGTTCTTAAGGGTGTTGTAGTACTGGTTCACTGCATCTTCGTGACGAGCGCTCGCCGCTGCTGCCTTAGCCTTAGCTGCCTTCACCTTACCGTGATTCTCCCACTGAGGAATGCTGATTCCGCCGCCGATACCCTGAAGAATACCACCATTCTGTCTCTCGGATACATATCCAAGTGAGATCTTAGGAAGCCACTCTGACACCGCAAGCTTCACGCTTGACTGTGCAAGGGCATTCTGTGCCTCGAGGCTTCTAAGTTCCGGGCTGGATGCTGCCGCATCGTCAAACCACACCTCAAAGTCAGATGGAAGAAGGCTAAGCTGGAGAGTATTCTCTTCAACAGTGATTTCTTTTCCTCCATTAAGACGAGCAAGTTCGCTATTCAGAGTCTCAATCTCAATCCTGTTCTCCTGGTATGCCTTAGTGGCAGAGAGAAGATTGAGGCTTGCCTTATTGACATCAAGTATACTTGCATCGCCCTTGT
>JAKSJT010000214.1 GCA_024402125.1 Bacteroidales bacterium | reverse complement strand
ATCTGTCTGATGTAGACATCTCTCTGAGGGAACGGAATCTCAACATGGTTCTCAGCAAGAGTGTTGTAGATGATTGCCTTGGCCTTTGCGATATATGCAGGACCCTCCTCAACAAGGACATACTGCTTGACAACAAGGTCCACGCTTGAGTCCCCGAAATCACTGAAAGCGACTGTGATCGGTTTCTTCGGATCAAGGACATATCTTCCGTACTTGTCAGTCTTCTGAAGAGTCTGTAGTGCCTCCGAGAGCATATCCCTTATCTTTGATACATTTGCTCCATACCCTACTCCCACAGTAATCTTCACAAGCTCGTAAGAGTTGTTTCTAGTGAGGTTCTTGAAGTTGGAGCTGAAAAGGGATGCATTGGTAAATGCCATCACAGCACCTTCAACAGTCTCGATCTGTGTACTCTGATAAGATATGCTGTCGACCTTTCCTCTGACTCCGTCGCACTCGATGTAGTCTCCTACTCTAAGACGGCCGGACATAAGCTGGATACCATATATAAAGTTATTGAGGACATCCTTGAGGGCAAGACCGATACCGGTTGCCAAACCTGCTGCAACAATTGAGATAGCTCCCATAGGGATCTTCATAAGAAGGATAGCCATTATTATGTAGATACCCCAGATTACAATACCAATGACGTTGTTTGCCAGAGTCAAGTTCACCTGATTGGCATGGATAAAGTCCTGTCCGCTTTCTCTTATGGTCTTTTCAAGTTTATAGTGTCTGTAAAGAGCCTTCAGGAGGTAGTTCAGGTATCTGAATACAAAGTATAGTGATCCTACAAGAACCAGTTTGAACAGAGACAGGTGAAGAACAGCGTTTCCGCTTGTATCTGAAAGGTTGAAGAACGGATGGAAGAACACCGTCTTGCAGATTTCCTTAAGGTCGAATACACCTGAAGCGAACCATATACATACAAGTATTGACAGACCGGCAATAACTGGAACTACAGCCATCTCAATCATGTCAAAGAACCATGTGACTTGGATGTATGTTCCCTTGGCAGACTTTGTATGGGTTCTTGCAAGATGAGTCTTACGATACTCCTCAAGTGCCTTTTTAAGATATGCCTTCTCGTACATCTTAAGAAGGTCGAAGAGCGCTGTTACTGTTGCGATAGCTGTGAGCTGGAAGAGCCACCATATGAAGATCTGCACTCCCATAAGCACATATCCGCAAAGTGACACCACTGCAGTCACCGCCATCAGCACAAAGGTAAGCCATGCATAGGCAAGATCTGTTGAAAGCACCTTATCCTTGGACTTCTTTATCGTAGCCACCTGCCAAATAGCAAATGCAATTAGAAGCGGAGGATAGATAAGGTTCAGCACCCTGTTCGGAATGAATATGATTCTGAAACCGATAACTACAAGGCCAAGGATAAGGACTGGTGCATATAGCTTTACTCCGGACCAGAGCTGTTCTCCTGTTGATCTGATGATAAGCGAAAGGAGTGTAGCAAGAAGCAGCCATGAATACACCAGCAGCAGCTTCGATGCCGCAACAAAGAAGTTCTGGCTCATGAATGATCTTGCAAGCATCACAGAAAGAGTGAAGATCGCTACTCCTAGAAGAAGTGTATAGCTAGACTTCTTCTGCCTGAATTCTTCTGTCTTAAATGCTTTTACTGTTCTGGATAGAACATAGACAATTATCTGGCTGAGGATTGTCGCAAAGAGAAGATATATAAACACGAAGAATATGAATCCCACAACAACGGGACCTCTCCAGCTGCTCTTAGCGTGATGATGTTCCTCTTCCTCCGGTGTGATTATCTGGACATACTTCTTCTTTGCATCTTCCAAAGCCTTCTTCACGTATGTAGGGAATGTTGACACCACCTTGTAGTAGTTGTCTTGTCCCTCAACGAAGATTCTTCTCTGGAGAAGACGGTATCTGTCCTGAGCATAATCATATGCTTCCTTGAGGCGAGCCTCCATGTCATCATAATGCTCAGTATCCATCTGAGCATGCTCCTTCATCTCCTTGAAGTTCACAAGGATTTTAATGGCACAAGCGATGCAGGAGTCTCTATCCTCCTGTCCATGCTCGTCAAGGATGAATGCATCAATGTCTTCATCGTCATCATCATGATCCTCGTGGATATGCTCCTCCACTCCTGTAATCATGGCGATGGCATTGGTAAGATTTCTGGCATCCTCCTCCGTGTAATCATGACCAGCATCCATAGCTGCAAGCTCCTGATGACGATGCTCATCATGTGCCACATGCGAATGATGGCCTTCTTCCATATGCTCATGCTCATGAGAGTCTTCATTGACGCTTCTCATGAGACTATCCTTGGAGACTCGGAGACTATCTGGGACGATATCTATCTCATCCAGAACTGGCGGAAGCCTTCGAAGAGCCTCAACAAGTCTTTCGTATCTGTCAATTTCCAGATTGAGTCTTGACATGATGTCATCATAAGGGACCCTCTGTCTCTTGAAGGCCTCGTACTCCGATGTAACTTCCTCAAGAGCATATGTCATATCGAATGTGAAGTCCTGGTCTTGAGAGTACAGGATAAGCGAAAGTTCGTTGCACTTCTTCAACATGGAAACAAGGTTCAGGTGCTGAGCCTCATTTCTCTGATGGAAGGCCTCCGCTGGTCTTCCGTTATCTCTACTGAGAGCCTGTTCAAGCTCAAAACGGAGCACAGACAAGGTTCTTGATAGAGTCTTTTCATTGAATACTGCGAATACTGGCATTGCAAACATCGCAATGATCAGCGTAGCAAGGATATATTTCTTCTTCATATGCTAAATGAGACCTTTTCTAGATAACCATAATGTAAAAAACTTGTCATACACAGAATACTCACCTCTGTCATTAGTGATAAAGTCCTTCTCCAACAGACCCTTAACGGCTGAGACTACACTGCTTGAAGATATCAAGCCGTATCGTTTGACGAATGTGCTACCAGATATTTCACGTACCTTACCTTCAGCCGCCAACGCCAGAAAAACATTTCTCTGTTTAACTGGCATCTGATAGAGAAGAGATTCATATGTATCAGAAGAAAGTCTCACTATCAGATCAATAGCTTCATCAATCATTGCGACAGTACATTCTTCTCCCACGTCTGTCTTGGAAAACAGGACATTCAGCACTCTGTGCATATAACTTGTAATAGCATCAAATCTGTTATAGATTTCAGACACGACTTCTGGATCAAGTCTACGACCCCTCTGAGAGAACTTCGATACAGCAAACTCTGTATATTTATCTAGAGAAAGCGGCTGAAGATTCATAATTGTAACACTCTGATAGAAAGGTCTTGACGGAGAAGTAAATATACCATCCATAAGATGTCTCTGACTTCCAGAAAAGATAAAATGAGCATTAGTTGTTCTCTGCACATATGTACGAAGCGTTGCCTCAACTGATAGATCACCATATTTTGCTATTTGCTGGAACTCGTCTATTGCAATCAAACATGGTTTTCCTGCATTCTGCAAATAAGAAAAAATCTCATCCAAGGTTGCTGATGGATTATGCAGATCCCCTAGTCCTACGCTCCATGAAGGAGTGCCATTGATATCAAAAGATATCTCTGAGCGTACTGAAGTAAGGGCATACAAGAATTTTTCCCACACTCCTCTTCCCTTAGGCTTAAGTTCGTCTAGGACTGCCTTTCCAAGAATATTAACAAAATCACTCAGGGTACGAGATGCGTAAACATCAACCAGAAAACAGTGATATCCTTCACGGAATTCATCGCAATCAAAAACATGATTAATCAGTTCCGTTTTTCCAATTCGCCTTGAAGAGATCAAAGCGACATTGTTCTCATTTCGCAAAAGATTCCTAAGAATATCAGTCTCCTCCACCCTGTCGCAAAAATACTCTGCTCCGGCATAGCCATTAGTTACAAAAGGATTCCTCATAGTTCATTTTTTGCAAATATAGAATATTATTTTATGATTATCAAAAAATGATAATCACTTTATGATAATTCGTAAAATACTAATAATCAGCATTATCTATTGCCACAGTAGCATAATAGCAATTACAAAGGAGTCCTCTTTTTGCTAAGTAAAGCCACCCATCACCTACTTTGAGCCGAAGAACAGGAACACCATTCCTAAAAGTACAAGAGCAAGGTCAATCGCTTTGTTTCTGACATTCTTCTCATGGAAAATCAGCACACCGCAGATAAAGCTCACAATAACGCTTGAGCGTCTGACCATTGACACGATACTGATCATGGCATCAGGAAGGCTAAGGCCATAGAAGTACATAAAATCAGCTGCGCTGATAAACACACTGATAAGAAGAATGGACCATTTCCACTTGAAAGGAGTTGTAGTCTTTCTGGACGGCCACCATAGAAGCGCCAGCATCAGTGCCATCATACCACACTGATAGATATTGAACCAGCTCTGAACAAGCATTCGGTCAAGTCCCGCTCCACCATTTTCGACAGGTGCCATAAGGAACTTGTCGTACAGGCCACTCACCGCACCAAGCACAGCCGCCAGAACAACTATCCAGATCCACTTGTTGCTCCTAAAGTCAATTCCCTCCTTCTTTCCTGCTCTACTTAGAAGAAGAAATGACACAACGGCAAGGGTAACACCAATCCACTGCATAAGGTTAAGCCTTTCTCCGAAAACAAGCAGAGCACCAACAAGCACCATAACCGGTCTTGTTGCATTGATTGGACCTACTATAGTAAGTGGAAGATGCTTAAGTCCTACATATCCGCAAATCCACGAAGACAGTACTATTGCACTTTTCAGGATAACAAACTTATGTACGCTCCAATCTCCCTTGGCAACTTCAAACACAGATCCGCTCAAAAGATCAGTGTTATAAGAAAGCAGAATAAGTGGAAGGAATATTAGCGAACAGAAAAGAGTATTAAGGAACAGCACAGGAATAACTGCGTTGTCCCTTAAGGAAGTCTTTTTCGCTGTATCATAAAAGCCCAGAAGAAATGCTGAGCAGAATGCACAAAATAACCACATGACCAACTAACAATTTGCCTCAAATCCAGATGAGGCTGCAAAGTTAGTTCTTTTAAAAATTTAAAAAATAAGTCCAACCGGAACGATTGGTTATATTTATTGCTAACTTAGCGAGGATATTAACTTATATAAAGATACGGATATGATTATTGATTTCGATTCTATGGAGCTCAAGGTCCTCCCTGCATTCAAGGGCGGCGAAAAGGAGTACAGAGCCAACATGTTCGACGACGAGAACGGAAAGATTATGAGAGGAAAGCTCATTCCAGGAGCTTCAATCGGTCTTCATACACATACAGACTCAAGTGAAATCATTTTTGTAAAATCAGGAGAAGGCACCCTTATCGAGGATGGCGGCGAGCCTATGCCAGTAAAGGAAGGTCTCTGCCTGTACTGTCCTAAGGGACACAGCCACACCCTTATCAACACATCTGACAAGGATCTTGACTTCTACGCTGCAGTTCCAAAGCAGTAAAAAACCGAACAACAGATGGACAAAAAGAAATTCAAATTCGGGCTTCTCCCCCGAATCATAACCGCTATTGTGCTTGGTATCATCTTCGGATGGTTCCTTCCTCTTCCTGCTGTAAGACTGTTCGCTACATTCAACAGCGTATTCAGTAACTTGCTTCAGTTCTTCATCCCGCTGATTATCATAGGTCTTGTAACTCCAGCTATCGCCGATGTCGGAA
>JAKSJT010000213.1 GCA_024402125.1 Bacteroidales bacterium | reverse complement strand
TGTGTTGACTGAAGTTGCTGTGATAGGAATTGAAAGGCAGACATAACCGAGTGCCATGATTACAAGACCTGTCTGGATAGTTCCCTTGTAGTTCTGGGTACGGTCTGCGATGATACCACCTACGAGACTAAGTACATAGATACCGCAATAGAAGAATGAATAAATGAGAGCACTAGTCTCATCAGGAATACCGAACTTAGAGCAGAGGAAAAGCACGAGAACCGCATTCATGATGTAGTATCCGAAGCGTTCTCCCATGTTGCTGAGAGCTGCTGCAAGCAGGCCTTTTGGATGATTTTTGAACATATTGTTAGGATTTAAAAATTATTCTGACAATGCTGCTGCGAGTGCTTGCCGCAAAGGCCTTGCACCCATATTTGACAAATATAGCAATAAAACGAATAAAATAAGTATATTTGTTACTTGTATGGATTTAGGATATAGTATCATAAGGGGATGTAGGAGAGCGCTGGGGGCTTTGCCTATCGGGTTCCATTATGCGTGCTCCGGGTTTATCACATGGGTCCTTCGTGACGTTATACATTACAGAAAAGATGTAGTTATGATAAACTTGTCACGATCATTCCCTAATAAGAAATACAAGGAGATAAAGCAGATTTCCAAGCAGTTCTATAAGCATCTGGGAGATATTTTCGCTGAGTCTATCTGGTTCTCAGGATGCAATAAGTATTCAAGATTACGTAAACAGGCAATTGCAACGGCAGATAACTGGGAAGTGATCGAAGAAGCATACCAGAACTCTCCTGCAGTAATGATTCTGAACTCTCATCAGGGTAACTGGGAAATTCTGGGAGGTATCATGGGATACATTCCAGAAGATACAATTACTCCAGTTGAAAGTTTTATGGTGGTCTATAAAAAGCTCCGTAGCAAGACTTGGGACAAGGTGTTTGCCGCTAATAGATGCTCAGTACTTGATGATCAGAGCAACATCATTGAATCGTCAGATGTCCTGAGATATGCGGTGTCTCATAGAAAGGAAAAGAAAATCTATGTCTTCATAACAGACCAGTCTCCTTACAGGAATGCTACAGCTCATATAACAAAGGATTTTATGCACCAGAGGACTGTAACAATGTCTGGTGGTGCGGCTCTTGCAAAGATGGTGCATATGAGTGTATTCTCCATGGAGATTCCAGGGGACATTACATCATCCATTATGACAAGATCTGTGATGATGCCAGCAAGATGACTCCTGAGGAGATTATGGAAATCTATTATGAGAATCTTCAAAGGTACATTGAGGCTCAGCCATGGAACTACCTCTGGACTCATAAGAGATGGAAGAACAACGAAGAGGATTTTATTGAAAAACAGAGAAATAAGTGATTGATATGAAGAAAATGATATGCACAGCTGCAGCAGTAGTGATGCTTTCCGGCATCGGTGCTTCAGCACAGAATTACAAGGGAACAGACCCTATGGGAACTGTATCATATGCTTTGCCTCAGACTTGCCTTACTCTGGAAGTGGAGGCCCAGCAGCAGAAGTTCTTTGCAGGTCCTTATGCAAAGTATGCACAGAAGTATCTCGGTATTGATGCACAGACAGAGGACAAGTCAACATTCCAGGTGACATCTGTAAAGCTCACTCCATATGTTGAAGCTGATCAGACAAGACGTTTCCTTATCACACCAGGAAATGGTGGTGCTACATTCCTTCAGATGTCAGCTCAGGGTCTTATCTCAATTACTGACGGAAATTTCGGACAGGGATCGCAGTTCAGATTCACAAAGCCATCAGTGGGGGACTTTGCTGGTAAGGGTGTCAGCTCAAATATCACTTCAGAGGCTACTACCCTTTATAAGACTCAGAAAGATGAGGATGTCTATAACAAGATCGCAGTTCAGCAGAACATGGTAGTGGAGAAGTCTCTTGACAAGAAGGCTCAGGAGGCTGCTGATATGATTTTTGACCTCAGAGAGAAAAGAATCCAGATCGTAACTGGTGATACAGATGCAACATACAGGGGTGAGGCAATGGCTGCCGCCATCGCTGAAATCAAGGCTCTCGAGCAGGAATACATGATGCTGTTTATCGGTTACAGCGAGTATCAGACTCAGACAATGAAGTTCGATGTTGTACCTTCAGCAGATGCAAAGAGCCAGGTGTATGTCGCATTCAGACTTTCAGATAATGAAGGCCTTGTGGCTTCTGACAACATGTCTGGTAAACCATACCTTCTTGAACTTGATGTAAAGGATATTGAAAGACCAGTAAACCAGGTTAGTGCCGGGTCAGTAAAGGGACAGACAGCTGTTTACAGAATTCCTGCAATCTGCGGAGTCAAGCTCACAGACGGAGTTAATATCCTTCTTCAGGACAGAGTCGCTGTCTATCAGCTAGGAACTGAGAGCACATATCAGATTTCAACAAAGTAGAATAACAATTAAACTTTATCAATATGAGTATTAAAGATCTTCAGCCAACAATTGTTTGGAACAATTTCTATGGCCTCACACAGGTCCCAAGACCTTCAAAGCATGAGGAGAAAGTCCGTGAATACCTCTATAACTGGGGTGTTTCTCGTGGCCTCGAAACATTTATTGATGATACAGGTAATGTAATTATCCGTAAGCCTGCTACTCCTGGTTATGAGAACCTCCAGGGTGTAATCCTTCAGGGACATATGGATATGGTTCCTCAGAAGACAGCTGAGACAAAGCATGACTTCCTTACAGACCCTATCCAGACTGAGATTCTTGGAGAGTGGGTTGGTGCAAAGGGTACAACTCTTGGTGCTGACAACGGTATGGGTATCGCACTTGCTCTTGCAGTTCTCGAGGACGAGACAGTTAAGCATGGTCCTATCGAGTGCCTCTTCACTTATGACGAGGAAACAGGTATGACAGGAGCCAAGTCTCTTAAGCCTGGTATTCTTAAGGGTGATATCCTTTTCAACCTTGACTCAGAGACAGAAGGTGAGATCTACATCGGTTGCGCTGGTGGTCTTGATGCTTCAGCTGACTTCAAGTATCTTTCATACAAGGTTAAGGAAGGCTACGAGAGCTACAAGCTCACTATCAAGGGTCTTCAGGGTGGTCACTCAGGAATGGATATCATCCTTTACCGTGCAAACGCTAACAAGGTAGCTGCAAGAATCGTTGATCCACTTCTTGCTCTTGGCGCAAGGGTTGTGTCATTCAAGGGTGGTAGCCTTCGTAACGCTATCCCATTTGAGGCAGAGGTTGAACTCCTTATCCCAGAGGCAGAGGTTAAGGCAGCTAAGAAGACTGTTAAGGACATCTTCGCAATAGTTAAGGCTGAGTTCGCTCAGACTGATCCATCAGCAGAGTGTCATTTCGAGAAGGCAGCTAAGCCATATAAGAAGTACATCCAGCCTAAGGTTGCTAAGAACGCTATCAAGGCTCTTCAGGCATGCCCTAATGGAGTTGACCGTATGAGCCCTGCAATGGCAGGTCTTGTTGAGACATCTAACAACATGGCAGTAGTTCGCACTGAGAAGGGTCACTGGACAGTTCATAACCTTCTTAGAAGTTCTATTGACACAGCTAAGGATGATCTTGCTGCAAGACTTTCAGCAGTATTCGAGCTTGCAGGTGCTACAGTATCACTTGCTGGCGGATACTCAGGATGGGCACCTAGACCAGATATGCCAATCCTTAAGAAGATGCAGGAAGTGTATAACTCCCTCTACGGCAAGGAGCCTGCTATCATGGCTATTCACGCTGGACTTGAGTGTGCAATCATGGGTGCTAACTATCCTAACTGGGATATGGTATCATTCGGACCTACACTTGTTCACCCTCATTCACCAGATGAGCGTTGCAAGATTGACACAGTAGGAAAGGTTTACGATTTCCTTAAGGCACTTCTTGTAGCTGTACCAGAGAAATAGTTTGATTTAAATAAAATTATTGCTATATTTGCAGCCCTTTCGGTGGGTTATCCACCCTTAGGACTGCAAATTATTTAATTATTAAACAATTACCCAAAATGTTAAAACAGTACGAAACCGTTTTCATTGCAACTCCCGTTTTGTCTGATGCTCAGATGAAGGAAGCGGTTGCCAAGTACACAAAGCTTATCGCTGACAATGGCGGCGAGGTAGTGTACGAAGAGAATTGGGGCTTGAAGCAGCTTGCTTATGAGATTGATCATAAGACTTCAGGCTTCTATTACCTTATTGAGTTCAAGGCTGATCCTCAGTTCATCGCTAAGCTCGAACTTCAGTATCACCGTGACGAAAGAATTATCCGTTACCTTACAGTAGCTCTTGACAAGAACGCTGCAGCATACGCTGAGAAGAGAAGAGCTAACAAGCAGGCTAAGGCAGCAGCAGCTGCTCCAGTTGCAGAATAATTTAAAGGAGGAATAAATTATGGCACAGAACGAAAATGCACAGAATAGCGAGATCCGTTATTTGAACCCTCCTACAGTAGAGGTAAGAAAGAAGAAGTACTGCCGTTTCAAGAAGGCAGGCATCAAGTATGTTGATTACAAGGACGCTGAGTTCCTTAAGAAGTTCCTCAACGAGCAGGGTAAGATTCTCCCTCGTCGTATTACTGGTACTTCACTTAAGTTCCAGCGCAAGGTGGCTCAGGCAGTTAAGAGAGCTCGTTCTCTTGCACTCCTTCCATATGTTACAGACCTTCTTAAATAATCAGGAGATAACGTTATGCAGATCATTTTAAAGAAAGACGTGGCTAGCCTTGGCTATGCCGGAGATGTAGTAACAGTTAAGACTGGTTACGCTGTAAATTATCTTGTTCCACAGGGATTCGCTACATTCGCTACTCCATCAGCTCTTAAGCAGCTTGAGGAGACAAAGCGTCAGAGAGCTCACAAAGAGGCTAAGCTCGTTGCAGATGCTGAGGCACTCGCAGCTCAGGTAGCAGCAACTTCAGTAAAGGTTTCAGCTAAGGTAAGTGAGTCTGGTAAGATCTACGGATCTATCACAACAGCTCAGCTTGCAGAGGCTCTCGCAGCTGCTGGAATCAATGTTGACAAGAAGGATATCACAATCACTTCAGAAGAGGTTAAGACTCCAGGTGAGTATGAGGCTTCTGTAAAGTGCTACAAGTCAGTTAAGGGTAGCTTCAAGTTCGAGGTTGTAGCTGAGTAATTCAATTACTTGAATACATACAAATTTATGGGTGTCCAATCGGGCACCCATTTTTTGCTATAACCAGTTTTCTATTCTAATGTTTTTTAATCTTTCTAGATGTTTGTTATTCCCTGTTACTAGAGTAAGATTATTAACTATGGCTGTTGTTCCTATTAATATGTCAAAATCTTCAATTACGCATCCTTCATGCATAAGATACCCTCTTTGCCTCGCAGCTTCCTTTACTATGTTTTGTATTGGAAGAATCCTCATTTGAGAAGTAATGGTATCGACTCTTAGCGTTTCATGTATGGGATTATTGCTTTTCTCCGCACCACAATATAACTCATATAGGGTTATGTCTGAAATGCAACAATTGCTGATGCCTATTTTGCTAATCTTTTCCAGTAGTTGTACATTTTTCCTTCTTAAGAGATCGACAATTATATTAGTATCTAATAAATACTTCATAGGCTCTCAATATTTCTAATAGTTCTCATAGATGCTATTGTTTCTTCAACAATATCATATTCTGGACCGCTCCAGATTCCAGCGAATTCATTGAGGAACTTTTCTGTTTTTATTCTTTCCTCCTCT
>JAKSJT010000212.1 GCA_024402125.1 Bacteroidales bacterium | reverse complement strand
TAAACTAGCTAGCTTGATACTGATTGCGCGTCCGATTCCGCGGCTTCCTCCTGTTACTAGTGCGACCTTCATTCTTGCTTTCTTTTTCCTTTAATCAAGCAAAGATAACAAAGAATTGGCAATAGAACTATTAGCAGCAGACAAAGAGACTATTCGTTCTGCAAGATTTCTTGCCTAAGGGTATCCATTCCAAGTATAGCAGAGCAAGTTATAACAGAAGTCATGGAGACGCCCAGCACTCCATGAAGATTGAGATTCTGTCCGGTAAGAAGAAGATTCTGAACCGGAGTCCTTGGAGACAGAATTGTTGTAAGTGGATTGTTGCAGTCCTTGCTAATACCATAAGCAGATCCAGAAGGCATACTAAGATAACTTGAATATGTCAGTGGAGTGCTTGTGTGAATAGATTCGATACCGTCTTCCAGCTCCGGAATCCATCTCTTTACCAGATCAATGCACTCCTTGGCTTTCTGCGTCTTCACCTTCTCATACTCCTCTGTCCTTCTCTGACTTGGAAGATCCGCCCATTTTTCTACCAGGCTATAGTCCATAGGGCAAAGGATATCAAGACTGTCCGCATAAGTCTTGTCTTCTCCTTCCGGAACATAATAGCTGACCAAGGCTCCTTCGACATCAGTTCCATTCGGTCTCCACATGTCAGCAGAGTCCAAGTAGACAAACAGGGACGAGTCCTGATAAGGAACAACATTCTTTTTCAGACAGACATTGACAGTGAACATACCGAAAGAATTCTTCAGCGAAGATATTCTTTGCCTGTATATCCTTTTTATAAGTTTTGACTCCAGAAGATCAAGAGTTACTTTGGGATGTGCATCTGATATGACCCAATCTGCCGTAAGTATTTCGTTTCCGTTTACCTCAACTTCTGCAATCTTACCATCCTTTTCCCTAAGAGCAGTAACCCGGCTGGAAACTCTAACATCCCCACCCATTTTCTTAATGCCCTGAGCAAGATGCTCGGCAATCAATGAGCCGCTTCCATCAAGTCTCCACGCACTCTGAATAAAAGAGCTGTTGATCTGGGCAAGCTCAGAGAGTGGAAGAGTACTGGCATTAAGCTCCATCTTTAGTGATGACCCTGACAACACCTTTCGTAAAAGAGGGTCAGATATGGTCTCATCCAGAAAAGCGTACGCGCTTTTTTGGAAGAGTTCATTCATTGATGAGTTATCCGAAGAAAACGCTGAATAGATATTATCTCCAACACTTTTAAGAAGAGAAACATATTTATGAAGGTTCTCTCTCTCGGAAGGGAATATTTCGCTTAGGGAAGCCTCGAACTCGTCATAGCCATTATGAAGACTGAATGACTTATCCCCGATCATCACTTTGTCAAAGCAAGACGTGTCCAGTTTTCTCCATGGCAGATCCAGAAGGGAGAAGTATTTGAAAAGAGGATAAAGGCTCTGTCCCTTCTCCAATCCTCCAACATAATGAAACCCTGTATCAAAGACATGACCATGTCTCCTATAAGACTGAAGACATCCTCCGATCTGAGCGCACTGTTCAAGTACTGTGACCTTTATTCCATGCCCAGCAAGGATATATCCACATTCCAGACCACCTAGTCCACTTCCGATTATGATTCCTGTTTGAGACATTGGGAACAGGTAATAGAAAGACTAACCCTTAGGTGCAGCCTTGAGAGAAACATACTCCATCTCTTCAGAGAAAATTGATGATATGAGTGACCATGTACCACCGCCGTTCTCCAACAGTTTGATCTTGACAAATGCAGCTGGAAGAGATGAAGGAGTAATGAGATTAAGGAAACGGCAAGACTGAAGGTTGGTAATCATAAGAGCCTTTCCTGCGACAGCTTCAGCACACTCCTTTATCATCTCCACACTGCATACGCCAGGAGAGATAGGAGCACCTGGAAAGTGTCCCTTATAGACTTCGCACTCCGGATTGAGAGAGACCTCGAAGATCACCTCACTTCCCTCCACTCTAGTGCTCAGTATACTGTAATAGTCCTTAATCAACATAAACTATATCTTGTCTATAACGCTCTCTTTCCAAACCTTGTAGAAATCGGGTTCGGATGGTTCGAACTCCCCTTCCGTGGTTGTAAACAGCTGAATGGTTGAAGCCGAGAGAATAAGAGCATCGTCAGATTCTCTTCTTATCTCATAATCGAAGCAGAGCTTTGCTCCCTGCGACGGCTTATAGGTGATTGTAACCAGAAGAACATCATCAATTGTTGCACCCTGGGCATACCTTATATGCATGTCATATATAGGAGCATAATAACCACTTTCACAGATATGCATGTACTCAAGATGATACTTCCTTCCAAAAGCCTCTCTGGCATCCTCCATGTACTTTACATAGTTTCCATGCCAGACAACCTTTATAGGGTCCACCTCCGAGAATCTAACCTTAACTCTGACTGTTTCGCTAAGAGCCATGCTACTTGATGTTCTTTATGATCAAAGTTGAGTTGGTCCCTCCGAATCCGAATGAATTGGAAAGGAACACATCGAAGTTCTTCTCCACTCTAGTTGGTGGGATAAGCAGCTTCGCCGAATCCTCATCAGGATTCTCAAAGTTCAAGTTCCCTGCTATGAATCCATTTTTCATCATAAGCATAGAGTAGATTACTTCACTAGCTCCTGCCATCCACATCTCATGACCTGTCTGGCTCTTTGTACTGGTCACCTCAATCTTTCTGTCACCAAAGACAGAATATATTGCCTTTGCCTCATTGGCATCTCCTACGTGAGTAGATGTCGCATGAGCATTGATGTATCCAATTTCGTCAGCACTGAGTCCTGAACGTCTGAGAGCCATTTCAAGAGATCTTGCAGGACCTTCAACGTTTGGTGTTGAGATATGGTCGCCATTTCCTGAGAAACCGTATCCCAGTACTTCTCCATAGATATGAGCGCCTCTTCTGACAGCAGACTCATAGCTCTCAATGATAACGGTAGCAGCACCTCCTGAAGGGATAAGACCATCTCTATCCCTATCAAATGGTCTGCTGGCTTTCTGAGGTTCATCCTCTCTGACTGAGAAAGCTGATATACCGTCAAACGATCCGACAGCAAACGGATTGACTTCCTGTGCTCCACCGCAAACAACCATCTCCTGAAGACCGTTCTGGATAAGAAGAGCACCTAGTCCGATAGCATGGGAACCACTTGCACAAGCTCCTGACACTGTAAGATTGATACCCTTGAGCTTGAATATACAATCAAGGTTCATTGTGACAGTAGAGTTCATTGACTGGAAGATGGCACCGGATCCGCAAAGTGTAGTATCCTTTTTCTCCCTCATAGTGTCAACTGCCTTCACAACAGGAACAGCTGAAGAGTCATTTCCGTAAAGGATACCTACTTCGTGAGCTGCAAGATAATCAGCGTCAACCTTTGCATCCGCAAGTGCATCACGAGTTGCGCAGTATGCATAAAGAGCCTGCTCCGGCATATACGCTCTCTGAGAACGAGGAAGCTCGCCCTTAAGGTTCGGAAGTTCCACACAGCCTGTCAGCGCTGATCTGAATCCCATATCCTTTCTCTGCTGATCGAAGATAATTCCGGACTTGCCTGTGTACAATGAATCCCTTACCTCATCCAGAGTATTTCCAAGGCAGGACCAGATGCCCATACCTGTTATTACAACTCTTGTCATACTGTTTTTGCGCTTTCTTTCTCAAATGAACTGTTAGTCTACAAAGATACTTATTTTTTACTAATGATAAGATTATATGGACTTGACCATTCCAAGCTGATATTAAACGAAGAACACCACAGAAAGATATTTTATATCTTTGCACCCGGTTAGCATTTATTCACAAATGAAAAAGACACCCGCACTTATTGGACATCTTGCATGCCTCTGTGCATACCTGATATTCGGTCTTAACATCATCTTCTGTAAGAACATTGCTCTGACAGGACTTATATCTCCAATCGCACTATTTTGCTTTAGAGCAATCGGTGCAACCATGCTATTCTGGATAGTATCTCTATTCTCACCGAAGGAGAAGATGACACCCAAGGATTTGGGGCTTACATTCCTTGCCTCAATGCTTGGACTATTCATAACACAGATGTCCTTCCTTAAGGCCATCACCATGACCACATCCATTGATGCTTCAATCATGGGAACCCTTGGCCCGATCCTAACGATGTTCACAGCAGCCGTATTCCTCAAAGAGCCAATCACAGCGAAAAAGATCCTTGGTGTGCTGATCAGTCTTGTCGGTGTCATATTTTTGATTCTGAACTGCGTTTCAATCAGCAGTGGTGCAGATCATACTTCCCCAATGGGACTTTTCTTAATGTTCTGCAACATCACAGCCTTTTCTCTATACCTTGGAATATTCCGACCACTAATTTCAAGATACAGCGTTATAACCTTCATGAAATGGATGTTCCTTTTCTCTATGATTGCTTCCCTGCCATTCGGAATAAAGGACATTGCATCAATCCAATATGCCAGCATGGAGCCTAAGGTTCTTCTATGGGTTGGATACGTTATTGTATTTGCTACATTCATCGCCTACTTCCTGGTCCCAGTAGGCCAGAAGCATCTTCGTCCTACCATTGTCAGCATGTATAATTATGTTCAGCCAATTCTGGCCATGATAATCAGTATCGTAATTGGACTTGATTCATTCAGCTGGCTTAAGGGAGTCGCTACTCTTCTGGTGTTCGTTGGTGTAGGTATAGTAACAAGAAGCAAAGCAGCTCAATCCGTCAAAGAGTAGTCCATAACCATGAACAACCCATTCAGATACTTCCCTTGCCTAGAGATAGCAGAAGCTGCAGACAATCTTATCCGAAGGATTGATTCTGACAAATACTTGCATTCTCTATTCTGCGAAGGAAAGATGATGGGAGTCCTATGGGTACAGGATCACCTTGGAGAAAAGTCTTTTCTGTATGCTTTCTCCGGGAATGTTCAAGGCTTAAATGAGATTGAAGGATTTGTGCCTCCGATCTACAACCTCCTTGACAAGGACGGATACTTCAAAACCGAGGAGGCAAGGATATCCTCAATTGACAAGAAAGCGAAGTCCATCAAGGGCTCCAGCAAATACACTTCGCTCTCTAAGCGGCTAGATGAGTCTATTAAGAATTACAACACAAAAATCGAAGAAGCAAAGAAGCAGATATCCCTTCAAAAAGAAGCTCGTAATATCAGACGCCAAAAAGCCGAGTCTCTAAACGAAGAAGAACGATCAGTCATTGAACAGTCGCTTATAAGGGAGAGCCAGTTCGAAAAGGCAGAGCTTCATAGATTAAAGAAAACCCTCAAGGCTGAAATCGATCAGATCCAGAAAGAATTCGACGATATAAACTCCGAAATCCTTTCCCTTCAAAAAGAGGCCGCAGAGAGCTCTTTTGCTCTCCAGGAATGGATCTTCCATCAGTTTATAGTTCATAACGCCAGAGGACATAAAAAGAGTATTTGGGATATATTTCAGGACAAAGGGATCGTCCCCCCTGGAGGAACCGGTGAATGCGCCGGTCCTAAGCTCCTTGAATACGCCTACAGGAACAATCTTACACCTCTTGCCATGGGAGAATTCTGGTACGGAAAGACTCAAGGTGAAGAGGTAAGAGAACATGGAAGGTTCTACCCATCATGCCAACCAAAATGCGGGACACTGCTTCCCTTTATGCTTGAGGGTCTCGAAATCGACAAAGAAATGAGAGACTGTAACTACACCATCATGTTTGAAGACGACTCCATTGTTGTTGTCAACAAACCCTC
>JAKSJT010000211.1 GCA_024402125.1 Bacteroidales bacterium | reverse complement strand
CAGCTTCCAGCTTGACAATGTCTACGACTTCCGTCCTGACATCGCCATTATAACTAATATTACACCTGATCATCTTGACAGATATGGATACGAGATGGAGAACTACACAAAGGCAAAGTTCCGTATTACACGTAATCTTCGCCCTGAAGACTGCTTCATCTTCGATTCTGATGACGAGATCACAATCGCTCATCTTGACAAGATCATCACACGTGCAAAGAAGCTTCCTTTCACACAGAAGGAGAAGAACCTCCCTCAGGGAGCATATCTTGACGGTGACAAGTTCACAGTCAAGTACGAAAACGAGCAGTGCGACGTTTACCTTCAGGAACTCGCCCTCGGTGGAAAGCATAATATTTACAACTCAATGGCAGCTGCTCTTGCAGCTAAGGCAGCTGGTATTGACAACAAGGTAATCCGTGATTCTCTCGCTAGCTTCCAGCCTATCGAGCATAGACTTGAGCCAGTTCTCAGTATCAAGGATGTACTATATATCAATGACTCAAAGGCAACAAATGTTGACTCTGCCTGGTACGCACTTGAGTGCCAGACAAAACCAGTAGTATGGATCGCTGGTGGAAAGGACAAGGGTAATGACTACTCTGTTCTAACCGACCTCGTAAAGCAGAAGGTAAAAGCAATTGTCTGCATGGGTCTTGATAACCATAAGCTCTTCGAGGCATGCGAGAGCATCGTTGGAAAAGAGAACATGGTAGAGACAAAGTCAGCTGAGGAAGCCGTTAAGGCGTCAGCTAAGTTTGCAAGCGCAGGAGACGTTGTTCTTCTCAGCCCTTGCTGTGCCAGCTTTGACCTCTTCACATGCTATGAGGATAGAGGTGAAAAATTTAAAGAGGCTGTAAGAAGCCTGTAGTACATTATGACAAAGGAGAAAAAAGCCAAATTCTGGAATTTTGTAGATAATCTTGAAGGTGACAAGGTTGTTTGGATCATCGTGCTTTTACTTATCATGATCTCAATCGTGTCTGTCTTCTCGTCAACTTCCCTACTCGCTATCGAGCAGGGCAGCAGCCGTATGAATATCATCAGAGGACAGTTGCTTTTTTCTCTTGTAGGTCTTGGAGTTATTATCCTGATCTACAATCTCAAAAACATGCATTGGTTCAAGCTGGGTTCTCAGCTTGGATTCGGGGCGTGTCTTATTCCGCTTCTTATGCTTGGGGCACATGTGGACTTAGGTGTCATCAAAGCCCAGCATATCAATGAGGCTTGGCGAACCCTTAAGATATTCGGATTCCAGTTCCATGTCTTTGAGTTCACTAAGATCACGATGGTCATGTACCTCTCATGGGCAATCGATGCCTTCGAGAATAATGAATTCCGTCTATCTAAGATGATTTCAAAGCTCCCTCACATGAAGTTCTTCGGAACAAAGACAGGTGAGAAGTGGATGTATATCTATGGACCAATCGGAATAATCTGTCTGCTGGTTATGATGGGTAGTATATCAAGTTCTATCTTCATCACAGCCATTATGGTTGTAACTATCCTGGTTGGTGGAATCAGCATCAAGGATCTTGTAAAGCCTATTATTATTGGTGTAATCAGTGTAACTGCGATTGTGTATACAGGTTATACATTAAGCGGCCACACAATGTTCGAAAGAATTGCGACTGCACCTAGCCGTCTGAAGCCTGAGTACACAATGGATGATCTTGTCAAGTACTCTTCAACCAAGAGTTCCAAGGAGTTCCGTGAAGCTTCAGATAAGCTTCGTCAGCCAGTCAGCGCAAAACTAGCCATCAAGGAAGGTGGATTCTTTGGAAAGGGTCCAGGCAACAGTACCCAGAGATATGTCGTTTCTGTCATGTTCGGTGACTACATATTCAGCTTCATCATTGAGGAGTACGGTATCTGGGGTGCGGCCATTATACTGATTCTGTATGTGAGTCTCCTCGCCAGAGGAGCAATAATAGTGAGGTACTGTAAATCGACTTTTGAAAAGGCAGCGGTTGCAGGTCTTATCCTACTTATCTCCGGACAGGCTTTCATGCACATGCTCATCAATGTTGACCTTTTCCCTTTGACGGGACAGACTCTTCCTCTTGTCAGTCACGGTACATCTTCATTCCTGATGTTCTGTGTCGCATTCGGTGTAGTCCTCTCTATCAGCCGCATAGCTAAGAAGGACATGGACAAGGAGCAGAAGGAGATGATAAAGGATGGTGGTCTTGGCATCGTAGCATCCGGAAATGAGGCTCAGGAGATTGACGAAATCCAGTCTGGAATAAGTGATTTAGATGTAATTGAAAACCAATTAAACGATTAGGACTATGGAGCATAGAGCACTAAGAGTAATTATCAGTGGTGGTGGAACTGGTGGACATATTTTCCCTGCTGTATCCATTGCTAACAAACTAAAAGAATGGAATCCCGATACCGAGATTCTATTTGTCGGTGCAGAAGGCAAGATGGAAATGGAAAAGGTTCCTGCTGCCGGCTACAAGATTATTGGTCTTCCTATAGTTGGTCTTCAAAGACAGCTTAATCTTAAGAACATCATAAACGACATTCAGGTTCCATTTAAAATCATTTCAAGCTACTGCAAGGCTAAACGAATCATCAAGGAGTTCAAGCCTGAGATAGCAATCGGAGTTGGCGGATACGCAAGCGCTCCTCTGCTGTTTGCTGCAACAAGCATGAAGATCCCTGCTCTTATCCAGGAGCAGAATGGTTTTGCCGGTCTTACAAACAAGATGCTTGGAAGTAAGGTCAGCAAGATCTGCGTCGCTTATGAAGGAATGGAGAGATTCTTCCCTGCTGACAAAATCATAATGACAGGTAACCCTATCCGTAAGGAGATTGTCCCTCCAACAGAGGAGATGAAGGCTGAGGGTATCAAGTTATATGGACTTGACCCAACTAAGAAGCACATCCTTATTGTGGGTGGAAGCCTTGGTAGCGGAACGCTCAACAAGGCAATGAAACATTGGATTGGCGAGGGCTGTCCTAATGGAGAAAATGTCGAGATTATATGGCAGTGCGGAAAGTACTACAAGGCTGGAGTCGACGAGTTCATGAAGGCAGCTGACCAGGATAAAGTCAAATACATACACCACACTGACATCATTTACAGAATGGATCTAGCACATGCAGTTGCCGATGATGTGATTTCACGCAACGGTGAATGTTCAGTGTACGAACACTGTCCTGCCCACAAGGCAAGTATTTTCGTTCATTCACCAAATGTTGCAGAGGACCATCAGACTCACAACGCTATGGCAATCGTTAACAAGAACGCAGCTATCATGATTCCTGATGCTTCAGCTGAGGAAGGACTTCTCCCATCAGCAATGACCCTTCTTAACGACTCTGAGAAAATCAAGACATACGAAAAGAATATCGCAGCACTTGCTATGACAAATGCCGCAGACCTAATTGCCGAAGAGGCATACAAACTTGTTAAGTAAAATGGCAGAGTATACAAACATATATTTCATCGGTATCGGCGGTATCGGAATGAGCGCTATCGCAAGATACTATAAGTTCAAAGGTCTTAACGTATCAGGTTACGACAAGACCCCATCTGACCTTACCCATGCTCTCGAGAACGAGGGAATCGGAGTTCACTATGAGGACAACATCGACTTCATTCCTAAGGATGTGGAGTCTACCCTCGTTGTGTATACTCCTGCTATCCCTGCTGATATGGGAGAGCTTGTATATGTTAAGGAGCACGGATACAAAGTTGTGAAGCGCTCCAGAATGCTTGGTGAGATTGCAAAAGGTCAGTCTTGCCTTGCTGTCAGCGGAACCCACGGAAAGACAACAACAAGTACTCTTACAGCACATATCCTTACTGAGAGTGGCGAAGGCTGTTCTGCATTCCTTGGTGGAATCAGCAACAACTACAACACAAACCTCCTTGTCAGCAAGACACCAACTGTTGTTGCAGAGGCTGACGAGTTCGACAGATCATTCCTTCAGCTCTTCCCTACCATCGCTGTAATCACCGCTATGGACGCCGACCATCTTGACATCTACGGTGACATCGAGCATGTTCATGAGGCATTCAAGGCATTTGCATCTCAGGTAAGCGGAACCGTTATCAAAAAGCTTGGACTCCCTGTATCCGAGGCTGACACAAAGGCTAAGATACTTACATACCACTACAACGACTCAAGCGCTGATTTCTACGCCAGAAACCCTCAGCCAGACTCACTCGGATACTTCAGCTATGACCTTGTGTATCCAGGTGGAGTGATTGAAGGAGTCAAGGTGGGAACACCGGGTTGGGTTAACGTTGAGAACAGTGTAGCAGCTGCTGCCATCTGTCTGACTTACGGTCTTGACCCTGAGAAGATCAAGCACGCAATCGGAACATTCAGAGGCGTAAAGAGAAGACTTGAAGTTCATGTCAATACCGAAAAGCTCTCATATATTGATGACTATGCTCACCATCCAAATGAGCTGTCAACTGCCATCTCTTCAATGAGAGACATTTTCCCAGGAAGAAAGCTTACTGCCATCTTCCAGCCACACCTCTATACTAGAACACGTGACTTCGCTCCTGAGTTCGCACAGGCTCTCAGCCTTGTGGACAAGCTTATCCTCCTTGATATCTACCCAGCTAGAGAGGAACCAATCCCTGGTGTTACTTCTGAAATTATCTTCAAGGATGTAACTTGCCCTGAGAAGGTTCTCATCAAAAAGGATGAGCTGATGGAGTACATCAAAAATGAAGACCTTGATGTACTTATCACATTCGGAGCAGGCAACATTGACAGATTCATTGAACCATTTACAGAACTCCTTAAGGAAAGAGTAAAATAGAAAGAGAGAAACTAGATGAAACCTCTTGTCAGAAATACCATATATATTGCAGTACTGGCTGCCATTACTGTCCTCGTTTTCTTCTGCTACAGATTGAACGAGGAGAAGAGGCATCTTATTACCAGCAATGGAAACATCAACATCGAGTTCATGGATGAGCATAAGTTCCTGACAGAAGAGGACATCAAAAACTTTATTCAGGAAGAATACGGTGTGCTTACCGGACAGAGGGTTGACAGTGTGAACCTCAAAAAGGTTGAAACAATCCTTGACGGAAAAAGTGCTATTCTCAAGAGTGAAGCCTATATGACTCTTGAGAGCAACAAGCTCAAGGATGGAGCCAAGGAAGGCGTACTCAATGTGAAGATCCAGCAGAGAAAACCTCTTATCAGATTCCAGAAGGAAAGCACAGGAGTATACGCTGATGAGACCGGCTACATCTTCCCTATCCAAGGTAGTTAGTCAAGTCCTCTGACTATTGTTGACGGATATATTCCAGAAAACGGCAGTGAGTGGGCTAAAAAGATTACATCCATGATCAAGTGGATGAACAAAAACCAGATATGGGCTGAGAACATTGTCCAGATCCACGCTGATGGTAATGGTGAGCTTACCCTTGTTCCTCGTGAAGGAAAAGAGAAGTTCCTTTTCGGTCAACCGGACAACATTGAGTCAAAGTTCGCACGTCTGCAGGACTATTACCAGTACATAGTCCCATCCAAGGAACCTGGATACTATTCAACCGTCAATGTTACCTTTGACGGACAAATTGTTTGCAAGAAATAGAAAGCAAAATCATAACTATGGAAGAAAAATATATAGCAGCGATCGACCTCGGTACCTCAAAGATTGCCCTTACTGTGGCGAAGATTTGTGGCGAGGATGTTCAGATCATTTACTACAAGGAGACACCATCTGTGGGTATCCGTTACAGTTCTGTGCTTAACCTTAAGATCAGCAAACCGCTCCAGGATGCAATTGCTGAAGCTGAGAGAGAACTCAAAAACTTGAATTT
>JAKSJT010000210.1 GCA_024402125.1 Bacteroidales bacterium | reverse complement strand
TCTTTGCATAATACTTGTTATGCAATCTGTGCCTTTCGCTCTGGCGAATGCACTTTTTTGCAGATGCGTTATTTGCCATTGTTTTTCTTTTTTATTATTTGGTAGTGGGTAGGAGAATCGAACTCCTATTACAGGAATGAAAATCCTGGGTACTAACCGTTATACGAACCCACCAGACTTCTTTTCGACTTGTCGTTTGGAACAAATCGGAGTGCAAAGGTATAGAATATTTTTCTTATGACAAAATATTTTTTAATCTTTCCACTCAAAAGAGTAAAGCATAGACTCGGTTTGACGCAAATACTGTCTCTTGTCATACTTAGGTGCATATACCCAAGCTTCCATCACAATAATCTCTGTTCCATCCTGGTTGTAGAATGAATGTGAGACGAATGGTCCACCCATATAGTCGTTGTAAACTTCCCATAGTCCTCTAGTCTCAGCGAACTCATGTCCCTTGTACTTCATAAAAGTGACCTGAGGTGTTGCGAACTCGCTTGTCATCATGTATGTTCCGTCAAACATACCAGGGACATTAGCCTTGAGAAACTCATTTCTCTTAGCGACAATATTCTCAACTGAGAACGGATTGTCGTTAGTTACAGGATACTTGTAGATGAAGATACCCTGGTTTGAGAACTGCTTGTCATCTGCAATCCACATGAAGTTCTCAGTCTTCTTCTTAAGCTCATATCCATTTGCGATATGGATAGTACCACCAATCATGTCTGTGATTACAGGAGGGAGATTGACAGCCTCGTAGTGTCTTACGTTGCTGATTACTCTGTCTCTTTCAGCCTGCTCGAGGGCATTGACAATAACTGATGCATTCTTCTGGAAGATAGCAGCAGCAGAGTCAGCATTGGCAGAGTTGATCTGGATCATGCACTGAGGAGCAGCCCAAACATCATTTCTAAAGATGATTCTTTCAGAACCAAGTGAATCAGGAGTAGCGGAAATGTTAAAGTACACGATGTTTCTGTGAACCTTGAACATGTTACCGAAACCGCTAGGCTGAACATTCACAAGAGTGTATAGAGGTTCCTTCTGAGGAAGAAATGGACAGTCGTCAGCGAGGATATCTCTTACTACGTTACCTGCATTTCCGTTCCAGTCATCTTTTCTCATGACAACGAGAACCTCTCCTGCCTTTCCGCTGATGTTAGGGAGAAGTCTTTTGTTTGTTGTTGGAGAGTCGCAGCTTACTGCTGTGATAATAGCTACTGCGACCATCAAGATCTTTGTAATCGTTCTCATATGTTGTGTATTTTTAATTCAATCACTAATGAATAAGTCTTCCAATATCATTTCCGAATGCCAGAACCATGAGGGCAATAAGAAGGAACATGCCCACAAGCTGGGCAATTCCAAGGAATTTGTCACTTGGCTTTCTTCCACTTACAATCTCATATAGTGTGAACAGGATATGTCCTCCGTCAAGTCCGGGGATAGGGAGAAGGTTCATTACTCCAAGCATGATAGAAAGAAGAGCCAGGATGTTAATGAATCTGTACCAGTCCCATGCACTAGGGAATACCTGTCCGATAGAGATGAAGCTACCTACTGACTTGTATGCCTGAGTCTCAGGTGTTGCCACAAGCTTGAGATCCTTGACGTATCCGGAAACTGTTTCCCAAGTGAGCTTGAATCCGGCAGGGATAGCGCTGAAGAAACTGTATTCCCTTGAGGTAACCTGAGGACTTATCATGTATACTCCAATTCTACCTGCGGTGTCAACCTGGAGTGGGAGGCTCATCTGCTCCCCGTCACGAAGAATGGTTGCACAAACAGTAGTTCCAGCCTTTTCTGCCAGAACTGGGCGAGAGTCCTGTACAAATGGTACACTGATGCTATCAATCATTGTGATGCGGTCACCTCTAAGAAGCCCTGCTTCCACGTTGAGGGATCCTTCCATTACAGTGTCAACAACAAATGGTACAGCGAGGTCGAAGATCATAGGAGTGTTCAGAACATCTCCGATGCGGCTTCTGTCGATATAGATATCAAGTGTGTCTGTTCCTCTTAGAACTACAGCCTTCTTTACGTTGCGTCTTGCCAGGTCTGCCTGAAGCTTGGAGAAGTCCTCTGGGACATAGTTGTCGAAACGAAGTATTCTGTCTCCGTTTCTGAATCCCATGTCATAAGAGACCACATTAACATAGATGTAGTTCCCGTCATTCTTAAGGTAAGCGTCACCCCAAGCAGCAAGTATACAGATGTATGCAATGATGGCGAAGATGAAGTTATAGAGGACGCCTCCTGCCATAACTAGCAGTCTCTGCCAAGCCTTCTTTGTTCTGAATTCCCATGGCTGAGGTTCATTCTTAAGTGACTCAAGGTCCATGGACTCGTCAATCATTCCACAGATCTTGCAGTATCCTCCCAGAGGAAGCCAGCCAATGCCGTATTCGGTTTCACTGTCTTTCAGTTTAGGGAATAACTTTGAGAACCAGCCTTCTTTGGTAGAGAGGAGCTTGGTTCCACCAATGTCGAAAAAGAGGAAGAATTTATCCACGCGGATACCGAAAAGCTTGGCGAAGGTGAAGTGCCCCGCCTCGTGGATAACTATTAGTATGGCCAGCGCAAGAATTACCTGGATGACCTTAGACAAAATAACCATTATAAAATAACCTTTCCTGCTGCGATCTTCTCAACAAGTTCTGCAGCTTTTGCACGAATCTCCTTGTCAGTCTCGAAGATGTCATCGATTGTTGGATTAGCAACAAAATTCGTACCGGCCATACACTCTGCAGCGATATCAGAGATATCGTAGAATCCAATCTTGTCATGAAGATATCCTGCTACGCAAGATTCGTTTGCAGCATTGAGTGCGCAAGGGATATTTCCACCCTGCTCGATAGACCTGAACGCAAGGCCAAGAGCTGGGAACTTATCCATATCTGGTTCAAAGAATGTGAGCTTTGCAACCTCGGCAAAGTTAAGTTTCTTGTTGTTGAGCGGGAGTCTTTCAGGGAATCCGAGTGCAAGCTGTATAGGCTCTCTCATGTCAGGATTTCCAAGCTGAGCGAGAACTGCTCCATCCTCAAACTCGACCATAGAGTGGATGATTGATTCAGGATGAACAACGACATTGATGTCCTTTGGTGCAATGTTGAAGAGCCATTTTGCTTCAATCACCTCGAATCCTTTGTTCATCATGGTTGATGAGTCAATGGTAATCTTTGCTCCCATATCCCAGTTAGGGTGCTTGAGAGCCTGTGCCTTTGTGGCTGCAGCAATCTTGTCTTTCTCCCAAGTTCTGAATGGACCTCCAGATGCTGTCAGGTGGATTCTAGTGAGCTTGTTCCCCTGAGCTGCAAGGAGACACTGGAATATAGCCGAGTGCTCTGAGTCTACAGGAAGGATAGGGGCATGGTGCTTCTCTGCAAGATCCATGACAATCGAACCTGCTGCAACAAGGGTTTCCTTGTTAGCAAGTGCGATAATTTTACCTGCCTTTACTGCTGCGATAGTAGGGGCTAGTCCGCTGAATCCAACCATTGACGCAACTACAATGTCAACTCTGTCCGAAGTGACAAGGTCACACACTGATCCAATTCCTGCGAATACCTTGATTCCCTGAGGCTGGAGAGCGTCAGCGACTTCCTTGTACTTGCTTTCGTTGCATATTACGACATTGTTGACATCAAACTCAAGAGCCTGCTTTATGAGAAGCTCACTGCTGTTGTTTGCTGAAATCATTTCAACTTCAAACAGATCCGGATGCTGGCGGACAACATCAAGAGTTTGAGTACCTATAGATCCTGTTGAGCCTAAAATGGCTATACGTCTTTTTCTCATTACTGGAAATTAATAAATTTTGTTGGGTCCTCAGCTGTGCCGTTCTGCCATAACTCGAAGTGAAGATGGTCTCCGGTTGTGAGGTTGCCCTGTCCACCGATAAGAGCGATAGGAGTTCCGGCAGATACCTTGTCTCCAACCTTTTTGAGGAGTTTCTGGTTATGCTTGTAGATACTGAGGATATTGCTCTTGTGCTGGATAATTACAGAATAACCGGCGTCATCATCCCATCCGGCGAAGATGATAGTTCCCTCAAGGACTGACATCACGATGGAATTCGCTGGGGCTGTAAGGTCGATGTAAGGGTGGCTTGCCTTGTCAAACTCCTTGGTGACGGTTCCGTTCTTTAGTGGAGTGAAGAAATGGATTCCTTCAATCTGAAGAGCTCTCTGGACACCGTTTGACACATTGAAAAGTTCAGCATCCTTCACATCCTTCCTAAGGATGGAGTCTTTGCTGGCAGCTTCTTCAGCATTGATGATACCAGATGTTGTTGGAACTCTGAAAAGAGAATCAAGATTAAGAGGCTCCTGTCCTTCCACTACTCTACGTAGATTCTCTGAGTAGTACTCCCATCGTGTGATGAGACTCTCAAGGGAGTCGACCTTGATTGCATTCTGAATAGCATTTCTCTTACTTTCCGCATCAGGATATCCAGGGATAGCGGTTCTAAGAGGAGTGAATGCAAATATAAAGTATGCTGTAAAGGCGATCACAACAATGACAGAAAGCAAAGAGACGATACCGCCGATCTTACTGAAGTTTAATGCTCCTAGAAGTCTATGGTTGTCGTCTGCAAGAGATAATCTGTAGCTATGTGCCTTTTCTTTATTTTCTTTTGCCATTAATTAATGTTAAATTTGTTCCCTTAAACGCAGAGATTATGGATAGATTGATTGGAATAGATTACGGAAGAAAAAGAGTTGGTGTTGCAGCCAGCGATCCTCTTCGCATCTTTGCCTCTGCGCTTGAGACAGTTCCTACTGCAAATATAATAGAATATCTCAAAACTTACTCCACTAAGGAGACCATAGAGAGATTCGTTGTGGGTTGGCCAACAAACATGGATGGAAGGCCTTCTGAGGCTGCTGCAGACGTGGAAGCCTTTGTCAAACTACTCACTAAAGCATTCCCTGACATACCGATTTCGATGGAAGATGAGCGCTTCACATCAGTACTTGCTCATAGAGCGATGATTGACGGTGGTATGAAGGCCAAGGATAGAAGGGATAAGAATTCAGTGGATAAGATCAGCGCTGCCATTATCCTTCAAAGTTATATGGACCGCACATCAGGAACGTCCCAAGGAACAATTTTTGCAAATAACAATCTGGCGATTCCGGATTCTCTTTCAACAAAAGTGACCGGTTCAAAGAAAAGAAGAAAATAACTAAGACATATTATCGACATGGTTCAGCCAATATATTTATACGGTTCTGAGGTCCTCAGACAGGAGGCCTTGGAGATGGACATTACAAACAAAGAAGAAGTTGCAGCACTCGTCCAGGACTTGAAGGATACTCTTGCAGTTGCTGACGGTTGCGGTCTTGCAGCTCCTCAGATTGGAGTAAGCAAAAGAGTAGTTCTAGTTGATGGTAGAGGAATGGTAGATGTTTACGATTACCTCAAGGACTTCCTTAGAGTGATGATCAACCCTGTTATCATTGAGGAAAGTGAGACAAAGTGCCAGTACAATGAGGGCTGCCTCAGTGTTCCTGGTATCTATGCTGATGTGATTCGTCCAGATAAGATTACTGTTGAGTACTACAATGAGGATCTCGAGAAGGTGACAGAGACATTCGACAAGTTCGCTTGCCGTATTGTTCAGCATGAGCTCTCACACCTTGATGGAGGTATGTTCGTTGATATAGTGGCTCCAATCAGAAAGAAGATTATCGCAAAGAAACTCCAGAATATTGCGAAGGGAAAGGTTGGTACACATTACAGATCTAAGATCAAGTAATTCAACCTCTATTCTCACAAATTAACCACATAACCACAAACTAATTCACTGAC
>JAKSJT010000021.1 GCA_024402125.1 Bacteroidales bacterium | reverse complement strand
TACTGAGCACCGTCCATATTCTTACATGGAGACTCATAGAACATTCCCAAGCAAGCAGTTCATCATGGATCTTAACGCCAATATGGTTAAGATGCTCAATGACGGAACTGTGAAGCCAGAGAAGAAAGATGAGGCAAAGAAGGATGAGAAGGCTGCACCAAAGCCAACAGGATTCGCATGGAGATATGACCTTGGCGCTGTCCTTACATGGACAGAAACCAAGACTCCAGCAAGTACTCCAGCTGCTGCTCCAGCAGCAGACTCAAAGGACAAGAAGGCAGAGAAGAAGCCAGAGGCTACTCATACTACACTTGTTTACCAGTGCGGTGCTCCATTCAACTTCGAGTCAGATAAGAAGGTGGTAGCAAACCCAGAGTTCAGAATGAGCAGAATCACTTGGGGTAATTCAGGTCTTGCTATTTATCAGGAAACTTCAACAGATAAGAAGGTAAGAAGAACAGTTGCATTTGTCCCTTGTGATACACTCGCTCCTAAGAAGGTTCTCTTCGAGGAGACAACTGAGATTGATACAGTGGGAACATTCCCAGTATTTGGTAGTGCATACACTGTTAAGAATGCATACGGAAAGAGTGTTGTTTGGTCAGATGCAAAGAACACAACTATCTATCTTTCAGGTACAACTAGAAGAGATGCTGAAGGATGGAACTATTCATTCCTTGACAAGCTCACACTCAAGACTGGTGCTATTTCAAACGTATGGTCAGAGAAGGGTAACATGAAGCATACTCTTGTTGCTGTTTCTGATTTCGGAAAGAACCTTAAGATTCTTGAGACAATGGAAGCATTTGACAAGGTTCCTGATCTTTACGAGACTGATGTAAAGAAGGGATCAAGCCGTCAGATCACACATATCCAGAACTCTGTTCCTCAGGTTCCTGAGCTCATTACAAAGACAATCGTATCATACACTCGTAAGGATGGCTTGAAGTGCTTCGGAAGCCTCTATCTTCCAAAGGGATACGATCCTGCAAAGGACGGCAAGCTCCCAGTATTCATGTGGACATATCCATACGAGTACAAGACATTTGCAGAGTCTGAGAAGGTTCGTCCAGACAGATACAAGTATCTTAAGCCAACATATGGCTCGGCTCAGATCTGGGCAACTCAGGGATATGCAGTCCTCGACGAGTTCACAATGGCAATCATCCCTCATCATAAGGACTCTCTTGAGAATGATGTATTCCTTGAGCAGCTTATCATGAGTGCAGAGTCAGCAATTGACTTTGTAGTTGACAGCCTTGGAATCGGTGATAGAGACAGAATCGGTATCGGAGGTCACTCTTACGGTGGATTCATGACAGCAAACCTTCTTTCTCATACAAGACTCTTCAGAGCCGGTGTCGCTAGAAGTGGTGCATATATGAGAAGCTTGACTCCATTCGGATTCCAGAGCGAGAGACGTAACTACTGGAAGGCAAAGAGCGTATACGACGAGATGTCACCATTCAACTACGCTGACCAGGTTAAGGATGCACTTCTTGTTATCCATGGTATGCAGGATGACAACATGGGAACATTCCCAGTTCAGTCAGAGAGACTCTATCAGGCTCTAGCATACTTTGGAGCAACAGCAAGATTCGTTCAGCTTCCATATGAGGCACACAGTTACCTCGGAAGAGAGACAACTCTTGATATGCTTTACGAGACAGGAGCTTGGATTGACAAGTACGTAAAGAACGCTGAGCCTAAGAAGGAATCAAAGAAAGATAAAGAAGAAGAGAGCAAATAATTTGCTTGATACTGAATAAGTGAAAGACCGATTGCTAGGAAAAACCTGACAACCGGTCTTTTTCGTTACCAACAAGTTATGCCCAATTATTACTTTCCTATCCGAACAGTTTGTCCAGATGATCCCAAGTAGTGTTTTTGACTTTTAAACAATATCCTTTGTAACTGAATTCTATTGTCACAAGATTGGAAGAAGAACTAGCCTTGATCTTTACTCCCTGGTAGATAAAGTTCTTTGAGTTTCTGCACTTCTGGCTAAGGTGAGAGTATTCTTTGCTGCATTGGCTCTTGATATCTTCAGGAAGGAGATTGTAGATAGCCTCTGCCTTATCAAGGCTCATGGAATAGTTAAACGAAGGGTTAGTTTCAGAAATGATCTGGATGGTTTCTTCTTTTGAAGTTGAACCATTGAAAGCGCTGGCAAATGTCACTGATAAAAGAGCGACTGCGATAGCTGAAATAATGAATTTGAGATAATTTTTCATAAAAGTTTTGAATTAATTGTTTCTCCCGGGTTCATCTAATAATCCCTCAAAAAAGGATAGGTAAACAACTTTTTTTGATTTTTTTATGGATGTAGATAAAATTTCAGCATTTCGGCACGATTTTTTTAAGTGTATCATTAACGAGATTAACCTTATTGTTATTATTACACGCAATATCTAACTAGATTATTGTATATTTACAACTGCTAAATACTATTTGCGTATGAATAGACTTTCAATTTTATCGATTTTTGCAGCTGCTATACTTTGCGTTGGTTGTTTCCCAACTAGAATTGTTACAGTGTCACCAGGCCCAACAATTGGACATTCAACAACTGTAACATATCCAACAGCCGGCACAACTACACATGTTTACTCACCAGATTATGATATCTGTCTACATCTTGATCTTCAGGCTGTAGGTGCTGCATTTGCTCAGGCATACACAGTAAGAGAGTTCGAGACAATCCTCAACAACTCTTCTTACATGATTTCTAACCTCGACCTCAACCACGATGGATATATTGATTATCTACGCGTAATTGAGACAGTCGACAGACATGCCCATATCTTCGTGATTCAGGCAGTCCTTGGCAGAAATATCTACCAGGATGTGGCAACTCTTGTAGTAGAGAACCCTTCTCTTGCAGGATGCTATGTTGAGATCATCGGTGCTCCATTCATCTATGGTCCTAAGTACATTGTACGTCCTATCTACAAGACAAGACCAAACATCTTCCCACACCTCTGCACACGCTATTATACACCTTGGAGCTCACCTTGGCACTGGGATAGCTTCCCTAGCTACTACAAGCGTCCTGTTCCAATGTACCTTAGCCACTATCAGGCATATATCAATACATATATGCACAACCATATGTATTGCAAGGAGATTCTTTACCCAACTTCATATCACTATGTAAACTATAGCGTAGTGACAAAGAGTATCCAGCGCAATGACTATAGTGCACAGCATCCAAATGAGTCATTTGAAGTAAGAACAAGAACAGCAGATCCAGCAGGTCCTAACTCAGCAGTTTTGAGAGCTCAGAACGCTCGTGATATCCGTGAGGCTCAGGAGAGATCAGCAAACCGTGCAGGTACAACTGCAACAACAGGTGTAAGCCGTACAGGTACTACATCTACAACTACTGCAACACCTAGCCGCTCAGGTAGCACAACAACTGCTACTGCTCCATCTAGAACAGGTACTACTTCAACAGGAACAGCTCCTGCACGTACTGGCTCTACAGCTGCAACTACTACTACAGCTCCAACACGTACAGGTAGCACAGCAGGTACTACTACAACGACTACATCTCGCTCTGGAAACACTGCTACATCAGCTTCTGGAACAACTACCTCACGTTCTGGTTCTGCAGCAACTTCTTCTTCTACATCAAGATCAAGTGCTGGCCAGACTACAGTTAACAGTAGAGTAAGCAACTCAGGTGCTACAAGAACTACAACTAGAACAACTACTTCATCTGGTACAACTACTACAAGATCAAGCAGCACATCATCTTCTGCTACAAGATCAAGCAGTTCTACAGGTTCAAGTAGCTCAGCTAGCTCAAGCAGTTCAGCTCCTACACGTTCTTCATCATCAACTACTTCAACTTCAAGTAGCTCATCCTCAACACGCTCTGGAAGTTCATCTTCTACAGCAACCCGTTCAGGAAGCACAACAACATCTGGAACTCGTGGCAGATAATCAAATTGTCTAACTATCAATAATTAACTATATGAGAACAAGATTTTTACTTTTTGCTCTTTCAGTTCTTTCACTCTTTGCAGTGTCATCATGTACAAAGGAATATGTATATGAGAATACATATGTTGAGGAACTCCATCCAACAGTAGTAAAGATTACTGTAGAACAGAATAATTGGAATTATTCAAGCATCGATAACAACAACTACTTCTATGCTACAGTTCAGATGCCTGAACTTACAAAGGAGGTTCTAGAGAAGGGTCTGTTCAAGGTATATCGCGTATTCGATGAGAATAAGCAGATGGAGATGCCTTATGTCCGCCTGAATGAGTATTTCGCAGGAACAGATGATTTCGGTAACGATATCTGGGGATTCTACACAGAGACAGTTGATACTGAATTCGAGGTTGGTAAGCTTACTATATACTATACAGCGAGTGACTTCGATTACGAGATTGATGATCAATTCGTTCCTGTTCCAATGAAGTTCCGCTTCGTTATGTACAAGTAGGAGATTCACTGGATTATCCTAAATATCAACAATTAACCGCTGGAAGGGGAGACCTTCTGGCGGTTTTTGGCATCTGTGTAATAAGCATTCTCTATTGGTGGAGATACTATCGACTTATTTGATAGTAAAAGAAGCAATGCAGCCTACGTTCTCCTTATTGATGGTAGCTGGATTCCATGATGGCATTGACTCTATCATCTGTCTTGCTGATTCACAGAGCTTCATCTCAAAAAGATTTTCATCAAGATAATTCTCCCATTCATGGCCATTATATGTTCCGTGATAATTAATAATCTTACCAGTATAGTCAATCTCGCAAGTGACTATATAAGTTGACTTGTCTTTGCGAAGTTCATCTATCATGGAGAAATTGTTCTCTATGTACTCCGTAAGGTAATTCTCCGAATCCCCGAAATAAGGCTTTGTATCCACTTCTTCTTCCAGAAACATGGTTTCATGCTGGAGCTCTCCTAAGAGGACTATTTCTGATATGTACGGTACATTGTCCTTGTTTGGGAGCAACAATATGTCCAGATGGTTTCTGGAATCATACTCGTACGGATAGTATCTGAAGTAACTGTATATGGATGGAGAATCCATGATAAATTTTTCTGCAGAGTCAGTTAGATCCTGATAAGAGAACGACGCTGGAGCCTTTCCTGCAGGGCTGAACCAGTTGTCTTCAATCAGAAGTTCTCTACTTTTATCAGATGAGGAAACCCTAGCTTCCGCTGGAACGCTACTACGGATAAAGGTTCCTTTGGCGTTGTCTCCCAAATATAGCAAAATGCCCAGAAGCTTTCGTCTTGAGTTCAGATCCACCTTGATATGGTAAGTGCCTTTCTCATCCGGCTGGATCCTTGCTGAAGTGTAGATGTTACCGTCGCTGATATCAGGGACTGGTTTTCCGTTCTCTGTGACTGTAAACTCATTGTTAGGGATTCTTCTAAGGGTGAGGTCAGTTATGTCCTCATGCTCTTTTTCCAGGCCGATATAGGATATGCGTAGGGGAGCAGCCTTTGTTAGGTCATAGTTCTTCTTTGAGCACTTCCAAACGCCTAGCCTTGTCTTTTCCATTGCCAAATCAGAATCAAAATCCGGATCCATAACAAATGGCATCTCCTGATTTTTATAGTATTCACGCTCAAGAGCGAGAATGCTGGACATGTCGAAACTGATGTCAAAATCTTCAACTACTCCATCACCCCAGTAAGAAGATGGTGCGAAATCATATCCGAACTCGCTGGTACCAAAGAACAGGCCTGATCTGTTGTTTTTGAAGATGCTTTCTTTCTGGTGAAGACTTACGGAGTAGTTCGTCGCAATAGTGTACTCAACAGTGAGAGTCCTTGTCTGCTTAGGCCCGAAAGCAAAGCTGGTGTAATACCATTTGCGGCAAAGGTCATGTCTTCTGGCGTCCTTGTAGTCATTCTTAGCATGCTCAATTTCGGCCTCCCAGTAAATTCTGTCGGGATCATCGGGATCCAATTCCCCCCAGTCTTCCATAACTTCATGGCTCAACCATTCTTCACCAGAAACTAAGATAGTGTCCTTGGAACAGGTCCAATTCAGATCCATCCCGTCAATTCTGAAATGAACATCACTGACGTAGCTGTCCTTCCAACCGTATTCTTGCTCTGATTCGGTCATCAAGTCGCGGTAGGATATACTCACTTCTGAACTTCCATACCAGTCGACAGGGAATCCGTAGTCAATCCTGTCGAATGATTTGTTGGAAGTGTTCTTAAGATTATATGTTACAAGGACCTTGGCGTATTTGGCGTAAGCCTTGATCTGCAGATTCTCCCTTGAGAGCTTGATTCCCGGTATGTGAACAGCCTGAGGAGTACAAGAAAGGGTCAGGGCGGAGTATCTCATAACAGGATCTCCGTTAGCTGCTCCCTTAAAAGAAACAATTAACAGTAGAAGAAGGACTATGATACATTGCTTGATTCTTATCATAGCTTAAGTTTGATGAATCTAATAATGAAGGGCCCTACTTTATGTTTTTATCTTTGTCGCCCTTATCCTTGACAACCAGAGCAGCTACAGAGAGTTCTTCTTTCTGTTCCAGGAGGAAGTCCTCAAAAAGGTCACGAAGGCTCTGGCGCTCAACAGACTTCTGGATAGCCTCTTCAGCCTTTGCGTCATCCTTGAGGAGGTCTTGTGCTATTTCTTTAAATTTCTTCATACACCTGGTTTTTGTTGCTTTCGCTGTATCGGCATTCTTTAGTCCAAGGGTTGATGCTATGGTTTCCATAGGCATCTTGTCCCAGTAGAACCTCTTAAAAATCTTTCGGCAAGTCTCTGATAGCTTTTTTAGAACCTTGTCAAGGAAATCCTCGATCATCTTCTGCTCGGAAGCCTCCTTGTCTGGATTATCCTCTTGTCCCACAGATTGCTCAATTTTGACAGTTTGTCCGTTGATTGTAATCTCCCTTATGCCAAAACCGGCAGGCGGCATAGCTTTTGATACTTTCTTCGTGGCGATTCTCTTGCAGAGCGTAAACAGGTATCCTTTGATATTGTTGGATTCTCCTTCCGTTAGCTTGCCATCCTTTATGTTTTCCATAAGGACAATGCAACCTTCCTGGAAAATATCATCGAATGATACATCCCTGCGCCCTTCGATAATCGGCATAACGGCGTTGCATATTGGTGTATAGCTCTCACGGAAGAGGTATCGCCATGCAGTATTGGAGTTCTCCCTGATTCCTCTGATGAGTTCGTTATCTGTCATCTTTTACTTATTAATACTTGGTTTACCCAAAGGTAAACAAACTTTTAGTTTTAATTGCTCTATGCAAGACAAAAAGACATTTAGAGACATTTTGTCGGGAATATGGTATTTCATTTCCTGCACTGCCATAGTATGCCTTATCCTGATCGCTCTTGGCGTTCTTGTCCAGGTCGTAGACAAGGATATTCTCAATCTGGACAGATTGAAGCTTCATGACTGGTTAGCATATGGATTCGTGGGCTTTTTCATAATGTTCCTTATCCCTAACCAGCGTTCAAACACCAAATGGCTCATGTCATTTATGCATGAGTTCATACATATGGTATTCGCTATTCTCTTTTTCCGTAAGGTTAAAGGATTTCATGTAGATAGAAGAGAGTGTTATGTGGCGTATGATTCTGGCCATTTTGGATATACCCTAATCACACTGGCTCCGTATTTCTTCCCGCTTCTGTGTCTGATTCTGCTTCCATGGAGGTACACAACAGGAGAAACAGCATTTCTCAATATCATTGATATTCTGCTGGGCTTTACTTATGCATTCCATGTATGCTGCTGGGTCACTCAAACCAGACTCTCCCAGACAGATATCATAAACCCAGGGGTGGTAAGATCCCTGCTAATTATCACTTTCTTTCAGATAGCGGTGTTCTGTCTTCTTTTCATGACACCTACAAGCGGTGTTCTCAATGCCCTTGACAGAGTCTTTGTAGAGTACCCGCTAAACACAATAGAGTTTTATCGCGTGGGTATTCAGCATTTGTTAGCACTAATCTAGATTATTTAAGTATATTAGTTGGACAAAACACATAATTGATTTTTATGGCAAGAAAGAATTTCGGAGTAAAGACATACCTTTACCCTCAGCCAGTTCTTATAATTGGAACATACTCTAAGGAAGGTGTCCCTTGTGCAATGAATGCAGCTTGGGGTGGTATAAGTGAAGAGAACCAGATATCAATCTGCATCAGCGCTAACCATAAGACAACATACAACCTCCTTGATACAAAGGCATTCACAATCAGTGTTGGAACAGCTGATCAGGCTGTTGCATGTGACTATGTGGGCATTGTATCAGGAAATAAGGTTAACGACAAGTTCGCAAAAGCCGGCTGGCACCACACAAAGGCTGAGTTTGTGAATGCTCCATACATTGATGAGCTTCCTCTAACCCTCGAGTGCGAACTCATTGACTATAACGCTGAGACATGTATCCTAAGGGGAAAGATTGTCAATGTAAGTGCTGATGAATCAATCCTTACAGAAGGAAAGATTGATCCTTCAATCCTTCGTCCTATCACATTCGATCCAGTCAATCTGAAGTACCTTGTTCTGGGAGATGCGGTAGCTGATGCCTTCTCTTCAGGAAAGATCTTGAAGTAGGTTTCGTACTTATAGAAAACCTTCATTTTTTTTATGGCAGAAGATTACAAAGACATTCTAAAGGCATGGAGAAAGAATACAGTCAATCCTTTTCTCTATGATCATCTTGATGTGATTATTCCGGAACTTCGTTTCGTGAAGAAGTCTCAGGGGACAAGTGGAAGAGAGAGATGGGCAAGCCCTCTTAAGCTTGACGGAACTCTTCCAAAGAACAGGACAAGGGAGAAGACCCTAATGTACGCAGGAGACTACTATCTTAGAGAGCAGGGAGACTTCGATAACGGCATCACCGTCATTGACTATCTCATGAAAAAGACAGGAATGGAGTTCATGGAAGTGCTTAGAGATCTTGACAGGAGGTTTAATCTAGGCATGCCAGACCCTGATTCTGAGATAATTGCTGAACAGATTATTCACGATGAACTTTGTGAGAAGGTCCTTGGTGAACTGAGATCGTATTTCAAGTGGTGCCTTAAAAACACCAGGTCGCAGAAAGCCGGAGCAGTAAGAGGCTATCTTAAGAATGCTAGAAAATTCACCGAAGCACAGATAGATGAGTTCGATTTCGGATTCGTTCCATCCTGGGATAAGGTCGAAAAGTACATTACTCAGTCTAAGGAACTTCCTAAGGATATTCTGGATGAGGTTTGCGGAGTCAGAAATGAATTCGGAAGGACTTCTGTCGGCAATCACCATACTTTGGCTATTCCGTATGTGTGCGGAGAAGAACTGAAGGGATTCATCTTCAGGACAGTTGAGAAGGGTGTAGAGCCGAAGTATCTTGCATGCAAGAACCTTGACAGAAAGAGTGTCTTTTTCAATATCCCTGAAAAGGTAGAAGCCATTCTGGTTGTCGAGGGAGAGATGGATGCCTTGACCTCCACTAGGGCAGGAGTTACTGGTGTTGTAGCTATGGGTGGATCCTATATCGCAGGAGACAGGCGTCAGCAGGTTTCAGATGCTTTCCATAGGGGAGTCAATACAATTATCCTATGCCCGGATCTTGACGCTGTTGTAGATGAAAACGGACAGGAGAAACCAAACTATAAGAAGAGATACCAGGCAGTTCAGAAGTCAATCCATACAATTAAGGATGTGAATATGGATTTCGAGAATATCGCAGTTGTGGAGTTCCCATATCCTGCTGATCCGGATGAGTTTGTAAAAAAGGAAGGAGCGGAAGCATTTATTTCGCTAGTTGAAAACGCTCTTCCTTACTGGAAGTATATAGAGAAGAACCACGGTCTTCTCAAGTAGTTAAAAAACTAAAAGCATCGAGTAGGGCTCGATGCTTTTTGCTTAAATATCCAGTGCCATCTTGTAGTAGTCATGTCCGAAGAACACAAGTTCCTTTTCGTCCTTGAATCCTAGCTGCATGTAATATTCCTTAAGTTTGGCTTTTTCTTTTTCGACAATGAGTGTCACCTTATGGAATCCTTTCCTTTTTGCGATTGCAATGGCATCCTCCATGAGGAAATGCCCGATCCCGAACCCTCTGAACGCTGCTGAGATGGACATGGAGTCAAGATACCATTCTCCGGCCTGAGTCTCGATTGCGTTGCTCTTCAGATACTCCTCAGTGTATTGGTCAGACTCATCATTTCCGAAAGCCTTCCATGTGTTTCTCCAATGATCGGTGTAGAAAGCGCCGTCATAAGAAACAAGGCAGCCGACATTTGTGTTGGCTATTACAGCGATACGTGTCCTTTTATAGCTGTAAAGGGTATCGGACTTTAGGCACGCCTCCTTGATGTTCTCAAGAATCGGCTTGAACTCTGGGTCTTCCTCCTTGAAGTCCATAGCAGTAAGAACCGCCCATGCGATGAGCGGAGCATCCTCCGGAGTGGCATCTCGAAGTAAAATCTTATTCTTTACGGCTTCTTTCACTATAAGGCTTCTTCGTTTGCGAAATCAAATATACAAATAAAATAATCTTCTTTCAAGACAAAATCATGATAGGGAGATAACTGGTTGAATTAGACCCATAAATGGATTCTGAAGCTGTGCCCATAGGAATATTGTTAAGACTTTTGGTAAATTTTGACAACTGAGAAACTAAAAACTTTATTAACTTGCGACTATATTTGGTAAACATATACTAATTATTATACAACACAATGAGAAAATTTTTGACAATCGTTGCAGCTCTTGCTCTTTGCATCAGCGCAACAGCTCAGCAGGCTATTTTCATGGCTGCTCCTCTTAAGTCTCCAGAAATTAACCCAGATGGAACTGTTACATTCCGCGTTAGAGCACCAAAGGCTGTCAGCGTGACAGTATCAGGTGAGTTCGTCAAGGGCGCATCTTCTGCTGCTATGGTAGAGAAGAACGGCGTTTGGGAGTACACAACACCAGAGGCAGTTGCTCCTGAGATGTATCCTTATACATTCTCAATTGACGGAGTTCAGACTCTTGACCTTTCTAACGCATGGGTAAATAGAGACGTTGCTTCGCTTTCTTCTGTACTTCTTGTTCCTGGTGGAAGAGCAGATCTTTACACTATTCAGGATGTCCCTCACGGAACTGTATCAAAGGTATGGTACGATTCAGCAGTCGCAGGCTTCGACAGAAGAATGACAGTCTACACACCAGCAGGCTACGAGCAGAACACAAAGACAAGATACCCTGTCCTTTATGTCCTTCACGGAATCGGTGGTGACGAGGATGCATGGGTAACTCAGGGTAGAGCTTGCCAGATCCTTGACAACCTTATCGCAAAGGGTGAGGCTAAGCCTATGATCGTTGTCTTCACAAACGGCAACATCTCAGAGGAGGCAGCACCACTTGAGAACTCAACAGGATATACAGTGGCTTCTATGGGTCTTCCTAAGACAATGGAAGGAACATTCGAGACATCATTCCCAGAGGTAGTAAAGTTCATCGACGCTAACTACAGAACTATCGCAAAGAAGCAGTCTAGAGCTATCTGCGGTCTTTCAATGGGTGGATTCCACACACTTTACATCACACTCAACAACCCTGATATGTTCAACTACTCAGGTATGTTCAGTGCTGCTATCGGAACAGGTTCAGAGCAGAGAGGCAACGCTGCCATCTATGGTGATATGGACAAGAAGATTGCTACATACTTCTCAAAGAAGCCAGCTCTTCTTTGGATCGGTATCGGTGATGCAGACTTCCTCTACAAGGCTAATACAGACTTCAGAGCTAAGCTCGATGCTGGCAAGTACCCATACGAGTATATGGAAACAGGTGATGGTCACGTATGGAAGAACTGGAGAATCTACCTTTCAGAGTTCGTTCCAAAGCTCTTCAAGTAGCATATTGAATTCTATACAATACTATGGTGCTGGCCGAAAGGCTGGCACCTTTTGTTTGTGGATGATACCTATATTATAATATAATTAACCTAAGTCAGAACCACTCTAGAAAGAAGGGCCTGATTCTAGTTCAGAAATAGAAGATGAAGTTTTTTGGAAAGGGATTAATTAAAACATTTTATTATTTTTCTTCTTTCTTACTTGTTTACGAAAAAGATATAGTTATCTTTGTTAATGAAAACTATTGTGGGAAATTGTTAAACTCTTGAAATTGAGAGGTTAGACAATTTGGCTAAAGAAAACTTAAAGCTTAATCGGATCATTCTCGGACTATTCTGGCCCTATTCAGAGGGCCTTTTAGGGGTATTTACGGAACATTCGGTGATTTTTTGGCGTTCTATGCCACCTTCTCAGTATTTTTCACCAAGACTTAAAATTATTAACCTTATATCTATTAACCATCTATTTAATCCGTATGAAAAAGAGAGTACTATCTCAAGTGTTCGGGCTTTTGGTGCTTATGCTCCTCATGCCTGTGCACGCTTTCGCTCAGAATCTGCGCGTAGAAGGCAAGGTTGTAGATGAGCAAGGAGAAGGTTTGGTTGGAGCTGGTGTGGTTATTCAAGGAACCTCAACCGGTACAATCACTGACTTCGACGGTAATTTCGTTCTTCAATCAGTTCGAAATGGTGCCGTGCTCGAAATTTCCTGCATTGGTTACGAGACGCAGACGGTAAAGGTAACAGGGCCTAACCTAACTGTTACTATGGCAGTTGACTCAAAGCTTCTTAATGAGTCAGTTGTAGTTGCTTACGGTCAGCAGAAGAAGGTAACTATCACTGGTGCTGTGTCAGCAGTCAGTGGTGAGGGCCTTTTGAAATCTCCTGTTGCAAACGTGGCAAACGCACTTCAGGGAAATCTCCCTGGTGTTTCTGCAGTCCAGGCATCAGGTATGCCAGGTGCTGATGAACCAGTTATCCGTATCCGTGGTGTCGGTTCACTCAACAGTGCAGAACCTCTCGTGCTTGTTGATGGTGTTGAGCGTTCATTCTCACAGCTTGACGCTAATGAAATTGAAAGTATTTCAGTACTTAAGGATGCATCTGCTACAGCTGTATTCGGTGTACGTGGTGCTAACGGTGTTATTCTCGTTACAACAAAGCGTGGTACAACAGGAAAGGCATCTGTAACAGCTACAGCAAATGCTTCAATTCAGACAATCTCAAAGTTCGTTGAGTTCACAGATTCTTACACATATGGTAAGATGTGGAACTACACAGCCATCACTGATGCTCTTCCAATGAGCCAGTGGCCAGGCACAACAAACATTTCAGACTATACTCCATACGCTGATGCTGGTATCAGATTCAATCAGGGTGTTATGGAGCATTTCCGTCTTGGAGATATGCCTACCACATTCCCTAATATGAACTGGATCGATTATATCATGAACGATTCAGCATGGCAGGAGCAGGCTAACGTTAACGTTAGTGGTGGTACAGAGAGAGTGAAGTACTTCGTATCAGCTGGTATCTTGAACCAGGATTCACTCTTCAAGACATTCTCAAGCAACAAGAAGGAGACATTCGACTATCAGCGTTTGAACTATCGTGCAAACCTTGATATTGATGTTACAAAGAACAGCCAGTTGTCACTCACACTCGGTGGTCGTATGCAGGAGCGTACAACTATGGGAGGTGGTGAAGGATTCATTTTCCGTTACCTCCAGGGTGCAACTCCATATGCTGGTGCAGGTATTGACTCAGAGGGTCGTCACATTATCTCTGACAAGAACCTCGTAGGTCCATTTGACCGTGATGCTCTTTCTAACTACTATAACCTCGGTTACAGAGATGAGAGCACAAACGTTCTTAACCTCGATATCCAGTATAAGCTTGACCTTGGTTTCCTCACAAAGGGACTTGATTTCAAGGTTAAGGCTTCATATAACTCAGAGTATACAGCTCGTAAGGACCGTCAGAACGGTTTCGGTACAGGTTTGACATATGTCGCAACTGTAGTTGACGGTAAGGAAGTTCTCCGTAAGGAAGGTATTACATGGCCTATCCCTTATAGCGAGGCTTCATGGGGTAGCCGTAACTGGTACACAGAAGCTAGCCTTAACTATGCTAGGAACTTCGGTAAGCACAACCTCGGCGGACTCCTCCTCTACAACCAGAGCAAGACATACTATCCAGGAGACTCAAGCGGTAACCTCTACGAATCTATCCCTAAGGGTTATGTAGGTCTTGTAGGTCGTGTTACTTATGACTACGCAACAAAGTATCTCCTCGACCTTAATATCGGTTACAATGGATCAGAGAACTTCGCTCCAGGTAAGCGCTACGGTCTCTTCCCATCAGTATCACTCGGTTGGATTCCATCTGAGGAGCCTTGGTGGCAGGGAATTAAGAACGTTATCGGTTATTTGAAGATCCGTGGATCATGGGGTCTTGTAGGTAACGATAATACAAACGGTGCTCGTTTCCTCTATCTTCCAGGTGCATGGCAGTTCTACACTGGTTCAACTACTGTAAACCCTCAGAAGCGTGGTGCTAACTTCGGTACAAGCGGCAGTTGGCTTCAGGCAGTCAAGGAGCTTACATCAGGTAACCCTAACGTTACATGGGAGACAGCCAGCAAGATCAACGTCGGTGTCGATGCTGCATTCATTAAGGATAAGCTCCATGCATATGTAGACTTCTTCTGGGAGGATCGTAATCACATCCTCGTATCAAATGAGGCTACACTTCCTGCAGTTACTTCACTTCCTTCAAGCTATGTGAACGAAGGCCGCGTGAAGAATCACGGTTACGAGATTACTCTTAACTGGGAGGACAAGAAGGGTGACTTCCGTTACTCTATCTCTCCTAACTTCTCATTCGCTAGAAACCAGGTTATCGAAATGCTCGAGGTTGAACCAATGTATTCATACCTCAAGCACACAGGTCTCCCTGTAGGTCAGCCATTCGGATACGACCTCTTCGAGTTCTATCAGCCAGGTACAGAAGAACGCTACATGGCTAAGTATGGTGTTGAAATGCCAGACCAGAATACTGAGCTCAAGTATGGTGACTGCGTATATGTCGACCTTAACGGTGACGGTATCGTAGACCAGAACGACCGCAAGCCTCTCGGCTACTCAGGAACACCAGAGATCACTTTCTCTCTTAGCGGTTCAATGCATTATAAGAACTTCGACTTCTCTATGATGTGGACAGGCGCTGACCATGTAAACCGTACACTTAACGGATACTTCCGTGACCAGTTCGGTTCTACAAATACTTCAGCACTCACTCAGTGGGTTGCAGATAACTCATGGACAGAGGATAACCCTGACGCTATCCTTCCTCGTATCTCATTCAAAAATAGAGTACACAACAACCGTGACTCTCAGGCTTGGATGGTTAACTCAAGATATGTCCGTTTGAAGAACGTGGAGATCGGTTATACTTTCGACAAGTCACATAAGCTTCCATTCTTCAACTATGTAAGAGTATATCTCTCAGGTCAGAACCTTCTTACATTCTCAAGATTCGACGGTAACGACCCAGAGGCACCTGGACAGGGCCTTGATTTCGGTGTACGTTATCCTATGACACGAGTTTTCAACATTGGTGCACAGTTTAACTTCTAATGCAGAAAACGAATATGAAAAGAAAGATATCTAATATAATTTTTGTTCTAGGAGTTTGCTCAACATTGTTCTTCTCCGCTTGCGTTGAAAAGTTCGCAGTCGGTGATGCATTCCTTGAGAAGGCTCCAGGTGTTGATGTCAATATTGATACAGTATTCTCAAGCGCTGAGTACACACGTAACTTCCTTTGGAGTGCTTACGGTCAGCTCTACTGTACATATACATCAGGAAATATGATGAACGGTGCACCTATTGACGTGCTTTCCGATTCATATCATTGTTACGTGAGCTGGGGTGGCCCTATCCAGAGCTACTACCCAGGTGCTCTTACTGAGGATGCTCAGGATACAGAGAACGGTAACTTCCAGGGTAAGTTCTCTTACTCTACAAAGTCTGGTCTTGATTCTGACGCCGGTGGACGTGTTTCAATCTATGAGACAGTACGTAAGTGCTGGCAGATCATCAATAACATTGACAGAGTCCCTGAGAATCAGATGACAAAGCAGGAGAAGAGCCGTCTTAAGGGTGAGGCTTATACTATCATGGCCAGCCGCTATTTCGACGCATTCCGTAACTTCGGTGGTCTTTGTCTTGCCAGAAAGGACTATGGTGTAGGTGAGCCATTCACAGGTGGACGTGCTACAGCTAAGGAAACATTCGAGTTCATCGATTCATTGACAGTTTGCGCTATCAATGAGGAAGGTTTCATCTGGGCAGTTCCTGATGCTGACCTTGGTCAGTGGTCTGGTCGTCTGACACGTGCTTCTGCAAGAGCTCTCCGCGCTAAGCTTTGGCTTTTCGCTGCTTCTCCACTTTTCAACAACAAGGAGCCTTACATGCAGTATGATCCTACAAAGGTTACAGAAGACACAAACATCGAGCATGTATGGTTCGGTAAAGAGGACCGTGATCTTTGGGAAGGTTGCGTTAAGCGTTGTGAGGAGTTCTTCAAGGACAACAGAGACAATGACAACTACTATTATCTAGTTCAGCCTACATCTCAGGATGAGGCAGGTTATAGAGCTGCTTATCGTAGAGCATATCGCTACCGTAACGATGAGACTCATCATGAGAAACTCTTCGATGTTCACCCAACTCTGACATTGTCAGATGGTGGCTGGGGCTGGGGCTGGAGAGGCTTCGCTCTTGACTGCTACCGCCAGGGTGGTGCTGTTCCTACAAACGAGCTCCAGGAGTGCTTCGGTATGCAGGATGGTACAAACTTCCCATATGCAGACATCTATGGTGCAGGTGCCAATGCAGCAGGTATAGATATGTTCGCAGACCGTGACCCTCGTCTCTATGAGACTGTTTCAGTTCCTAGACAGAATCTTCCTGCAGGATTTGACTACGCTGGAAAGCATTACGCTGACATCTGGCAGGGTGGTGCAATGTTCTTTGATAAGGATAATTTCGGTGACGCTAACTCAGATGACGCTAAGTCCGGTTACAGAAAGTTCAAGTGGATGATTGACTACAGTAACTCTAAGATGGATGACGAGTACGTAGGTGTATCTTACATCCGTTTGGCTGAAATGTATCTCATCTATGCTGAGGCTCTTGCTGAGACAGATCAGCTTGTCGAAGCTCTTAACCAGCTTCATGTTGTTCGTTCACGTGTAGGTCTTGGCCGTATCGAGGAAAAGAACCCAGGACTCAACCTTGCAACAAACAAGGATAACCTTATCGATGAGATCCTTCGTGAGCGTAACTGTGAACTTGGTGCTGAGTGTGGTGACCGTCTTTACGATATGGTACGCCGTAAGCGTCAGGACCTCTTCACAAAGCCACTTCATGAGATCAGAATCTATCGCCTTGATGAGAATGGCAACCGTATGTCTGTTGATGGTTCAGAAGACGTTCGTTGGGAGCCTGGTACACCTTGGCCTAAGTTCGAATATGAGAAGCCACAGATCACAATCGGTGCACGTCGCTGGTGGGATCCAGGTTACTGGACAAACAAGTGGTATCTTGACCCAGTATCCCGTATTGAGGTACAGAAGGGCTATGGCCTTACTCAGAATCCTGGTTGGTAATAATAGAAATCATCCCGATTATGAAATTACGTAATATACTTATATATAGTTTGCTGGGATTCTGTGCGGCGCCAGTTGCATCGAACGCTCAGGCCGTCCTCAGTGACAAGAAGTCACAGAAGGTGGACCTTGGCTATGGCGTAGAGATTTCAGAATTCCTTACGACTGCATCAGCTTACACAATCACCGCTGAAGAGCTGAGCCACACCTCGGCTATCAGCCTCGCTGATGCTCTTTATGGTAAGCTTCCTGGTCTGGTGGCTGTTCAGAATACCGGATTCAAGGGAGAAGAAGGCAGAGGAGCCTCTTTCAACATCCGTGGTATCCAGACCACTGGCGAGACAGGTATCCTTATCCTTGTCGACGGTCTTGAGCGCCCTATTGACCGCCTCTCTGTGGAAGAAGTCGAGAGTGTGACCGTCCTCAAGGACGCTGCAGCTGTCGCACTCTACGGACATGAGGCAATCAACGGTGTGCTTCTCGTGAAGACCAAGCGCGGTCAGGCTGACAGTGGATTCCACATCAAGGTCGGTGCTTCGAACAAGATTCAGTTCAATCCTGAGATGGCAG
>JAKSJT010000209.1 GCA_024402125.1 Bacteroidales bacterium | reverse complement strand
GGTGCTTGATACACGAGTATAGATTACATCGTTTCGGTCCATATAATTCTTTAGCAATTTGTCTAATTGAAGATTTTGTTAAAAATAGTGCAAAATAAGTTAAATCGATTTAAATTTAATTTAATTACTTTTGTTTATTAATAATAAATCATTTGACTATGAGAAGAATTATACTACCGCTTTTTGCATTTTTTATTATTTCCTGTGCAAAGGAAGTTGATTTTAATGGCATGGATAATTCCAGTTATTCATCTGAAGATCTAGTTTTATCCGTGGAGGAATCAAAGGTAAACATAAGTAAAGAGGAAGCACTCAAAATAGCAGAGGATATAGTTAGTCAATTTCCAGATAGATGGGCTGATATTAGCAATAATATTGTTCCTGCAAATTCAGAATTACAGTATAACATATTAGGTTTCAAGTCTGAAATTCCTTGTAAGACTGTAATGTCACCAAATTTCGATTCATGGTTGATACGCATTGAATCAGATCCGTTAATAAATGGTGGTGGCCCAGCGATGCATGTGTTCGTGAATGTAAAAACAGGAGAAATAGAAAAGAAACTTCTTGATGGCGCAGTACTTTATGATTGGGATGAATCCAGATATACTTTTGTGGAGAATAATGCTCAGCCCGAATCAATAAGTACCCTATCGAACACAGTCCAGTCGGTTAGTAGTGCATCAAAAAAGTGGGCAGTGATTGTGAATGGTGGCGGTGAAAAGTCAAAGAATTATCAGCGCTACTGGAATGATTGCCAGGATATATACATTAAGCTTACCCAGAATTTAGGATACCCAAAAAGCCATATATATTGTCTTTGTTCAGATGGAACAAATAGTGCAGCTGATAGAAAAATTGGTCCTAGTACATATGACAGCTCACCGTTGGACTTTGATGGAGATGGTACAAATGACATTCAGTATTCGGCGAAAAAGAATAATTTGAAAGATGTCCTGGCAACTATCAGGAACAATATGGGATATGGCGATGAACTGTTATTATATTTTACCGGCCATGGAACAAATCCATATGGAGAATATGTAATGTGGAATAGTGAAGTCATGGATTATGTTTTCCTTCAGACAGAATTGAACAAGTTTAGTCAGTTTACAAAAATTGATGTGGTGATGGGGCAATGTGGTAGTGGAAAATTCACAATTGTACATGGAGATAACATTACAGTTTCTACAGCATGTTCGGCTGATGAGAATTCTCATGGAAATACAATCTACAACGGGTATGAATATTTCCTTCATTACTGGGCAGAGGCTTTAACATCATCTTCTAGCGGAACATTTAATCCCGATCCAGATGGTAATGGATATAGATCTATTAGAGAGCAGTTCCTGTATGCACAAGGCAAGATTCAGAGTCTTTCTCTAGCAGAAACACCAAAATACAGATCTTATAAACCTCTATTCGGGTTTGGACACGATCTGTTGAACAATGAATTCTATCCATATGTCTCAGGTTCCGATTATCTCTCAAACAACAACAATTGTAACTATACATATAGTGGTATTCCTTCTTCTGCAATATCCAGTGTCCAGTGGATTGCAAGTGGATATACAACACTTGTATCTTCGAATACATCTTCTGCAACAGTTAGAGGTAATCTCACTATATCATCAGAATACGCTTCAACTAATGGTTCCGTGACGGCACGTTTCACATATAATGGGGAGACATATGATGTGATAAAAAATATTGATTCAATTTGGAAACCTGGTTCATATATGGGCTATCAGCACATATTTGGAAACAATGGTCTTTATCATGTCACGGAATATCAGGGTGGCTACGGTTATTATTGGCAGTCAGACAACCCATCTTGGAATGTCCTATCTCAAGGTTCAAGTGAAGTAAGCGTGCTAGAGGGATCCGCGTCTGCTTCTGTCAATCTTACAGTTGGATTCTTCACTCCTTTTGGTGAGATGGTTATCGTGACAGATCGTGTTAATTAGTGACATGGGATTAAAAAAGGTCAAATACCTATTGCTTTATCTTTCTCTTCTGCTTTGTTCCAGATCATGTGTTGAACCATTTTATCCGAATACGGAAGAGGAGATGCCTATTGTTGTCAGTTTTCTGATAAGGTATTCTCCCGAGAATCCTGAACAAATACAGTACCTGGACCTTTTCTATGCCAGAGCAAAAGGCGAGAAACTTTCCAGACCAATAGAGGACGCATCCATTACCCTTTATGGTGGCAACAGCTACAGATTCGTTCACAAGGAGGGGAGCAGATGGGAAAGCGAGGTGCCGGTTATCATTCATGAACAACAGACCTTTGTCCTTGAAATTGAAGTCCCGGGGCATCCTAAGATTTCTGCAAGAACAAGTATCCCGTATGGATTCCGACTGCTTGATGGCACTTATCTTCCAGGAGAGGTCGTTATTGATGAAAACACATTAGGATATGATGGCAAAAGTGTTGTACGTCCTCACAAGCTGTGGATCTTCGCCCACAAGGATGATACCCATAATGAAAGCTACCCATACCTTGTCACTTCCAACAGCTATGTGGATGACTTCAATGTCACATCGCTTCGTTATAGTGATATAGAGTATCCGTTCCAGGATAATGAGGACAACCTCTTCTGGCAGATAAAGCGCTCCAGGCAGAAGAATCTTCCAGATGCCCCCCTGCACGAGGGCGGTTTCGTAAGAATTGACTTGCCGGAATATTATGACAATTGTCTAGACATTGAGGCTAGACATGAACTCTTCTTGGGCGCGTCAATGGAATTCTTTGTAGAGTGTCTGCCGTTGAATCCCCAAGAGGAATCGAACCTGGAGGAATCGCATCTATGCATAATGGGCGTGTCCGATGAATATGACAGGTTCCTTAGAGAGGCGTTTACCCATTGGGGAAAGATAAATCACGATCTTGCCTCTGTCTATAACTATGACAACATCTACACCAACATTAATGGCGGAGTAGGAGTCTTTGGCGCCTGCTGTATTGCCAGAATGGAAATGTACCATAACTACGACAAGAAAGAGAAGGATGAATAAACCACTTGTGTGTATAATTCTGTCAATCCTCCTTGGCAACGCCTGCCTTTGGGGGCAGGAACCCGTGCCTGCAAGGGAAGATACACTCAAGGCATCACGGATCGTTACCGACAGGTTTGTCGTATTGCCGTCGGGCACACGAGCGATACCTCTACAACAAATCAAGTCCTCAGTCTCTCCAACGGGAGAATATGATGTCATAAAGTATATCCAGACTCTTCCTGGTGTCTCAACTGGTGCAGAGGGATCATCTGCAATTTATGCCAGGGGCGGCAACGTCGGCAACAACCTGACAACCCTTGATGGAGTTCCGATTTACGGAGCAAGTCATCTTCTCGGCCTCACCAGCGTTTATTCTCCGGACATCCTGTCCTCTGCCACTTTCAGGATGAGCGGCTTCCAGGTCAGTGACAATAATCTCACATCCTCGCATATTGACCTCAGGAGTTCGGACGGTGACTTCAGTGACAAGGCAGTATCAACGTCGATAAGCAACTTCATTATTGGAAGTTCTTTCTCCGGCCCGATAATCCAGGATAAAGTGTCTTTCATAGGTTCCATTCGAGTGTCTCCTATTGGTCCTGAATACAATCTCATGCAGAGTGTAGTGGGAGGACCTCTTGATTCACTGCAGAAGGTAAGGGCAACAGTCTTTGACATGTATGGTAAAGCCACCTATAGAATCAATCCATGCCAAAGAGTGTCCTTGAGCATTTTTGGCAGCAATGACTCATACCGATATTCTCAGGGTAATGGAGACCACAGGATGGGTTGGAGTAATTTCATTGTGCACGCATCACATGCCTGGGAAATGAATTCCGGATGGGTGTCAAAAGGGAACATCTCCTTCAATAGATACAAGAATGGCCAGGGTGTTATGCAGCAGATGTCAGGTACTCTTAACGATCTGGCGATAATCAGCTCCCTCAGTGAACTTTCATCAGACATCCTGCTGTCCAGACAAATCCGACAGCAAACGCTTGTCCAAGCGGGTACATCAGTGCGCACCGCTTGGTTCAATCCCGGTTCAACGGCAGAATATGAAGGGCTTGGCGCTTTCACTCCGCAGAGTTCTACAAGGACGGACAACAGAAGCTTCAATGTCATATCATCTCTATACGGGCAGATTGACCTGGGAAATGAGATGTCATGGTATCATGTCATGGCATCTGTCAAATCCAATGTTCTGATCCTGCATTCCGACCCGGACAAGAAGGCAAGGACACATGTTTATCCTGAAGGAAGCATTCTTGTGTCGGTAAAGCCATTCAGATGGATTTCATTCGAAGGATCTGCCGACTGGTCGACGCAGTACTACCACACCCTTGAAGGCATCCCGCTAGGCTGGTCCTTGGATATCCTGATTCCTTCAGATTCCAAACGTAAGGCTGAGTCTTCTGGACAGCTCTACGGTGGGCTGGCACTGAACCTTGGGCATCATCAATTCAGTATAGGTGCGTTTAAGAAGCAAATGAAAGGCCTTGTCTATTTCAAGGACGCAAGTCAGCTGTTCTCTTCATCCATTGCCGGATGGGACGGCAATATAGATGTCGGGGAAGGCAGTTCACAAGGATTGGAAATGCTGTATAACAAATCGGGAGATAAAGTCACCTGGCAAGTATCATATACGCTGTCAAAAGCCGACCGCCTGTTCCCAACTGTAAATAGAGGCTTGCGATTCCCGGCGAAGTTTGACAGAAGACATATTCTAAACGCATCGTTCAGTGGAGAAATGCTTAAAGTAAATAAAATTAAGGTCAGCCTGACATCCAACTTTACATTTCAGAGCGGACATCATGAAACAGTTGCATGCGGAGAGTTTGATATAATACCTCCATTTGGTGGAGAATGGTTTTCTCTTGATTATTATTCTGGAACCAACAACTATCAGATGCCAGACTATATCCGTTTGGACTCGGGACTGACATTTGATATTGACTCTAAACACAAGCAGTCATTGTCGATAGGAATCTATAATATGTTGAACAGACATAATATCTTTACGGTGACATATGATTCTGGGAAAAATGAATGGCAGAAGATATCCCTGTTCCCGATTATGCCATCTCTCCATTACTCGATAGAATTCTAATAATACACAAGAAGAACAAATCATCTAATACTAAATAACATGAAGAAAATCCTCTATCTATTAATTCTCTGCGTTTCTATTATTAGTTGCGAGAAAATTTCTACAGAAGGTCTAATGACAAAGGTGGAAGCACTTTCCCTAGTAAGTGACCTGGATGCCAAGTATTCCTATGCAGAAAGATTTGTGAGCATGGATATAATAAAACCATCCAGTAAGATCAAGTATGACTATTGGGATCATTCTAATGCTTATACTTCACCTAACTTTAAGTCATGGTTGATTTGCTATGACTGGTCATCGACAACTAATGGTGGCGGTTTGCAGTTGCTCGTTTTTGTAGATGCTGGGACCGGAAAGATAGTTTCAGAAGAGATAAGTGCTACCGAGATTCATGTAAAGTGGGATACTAAATACTATTATTGCCCTCCGATGAAGTAAAAGAGGCTTTGTCTGTCTTATAATTAATCGAATTGTCATTTAAGGGCCTTTTTGACACGAAGTACGGTGCTCGCAGATATACTGCATAGTTTGGCTGTATCACGAACGGAAAGGCCTTTTTTTAGTTTCTTTGTGACTTCCGGATATTTGGATACAATATCGTCTGCGGTCATCATTGTCCCTTTCGGCCTTCCCATACGAACGCCCCTCTCCTTGGCCAACTCTCGACCACTGTTAAGACGGCTTACGATGCTCTTTCGCTCGATTTCTGCACCT
>JAKSJT010000208.1 GCA_024402125.1 Bacteroidales bacterium | reverse complement strand
CTTTCTCAATCCCTGCAGCAACTGCAGTAGTTAAAGGAAAGACTATTTCTTCTCCGTCTCAGAAAATTGATGTTGTATCAGGAGGTGGCTCGTCATCATCTTCTTCTAGCGGTTCATCCTCATCAGGACGTCAGTCTCAGAGTGAAAGCTCATCTAGTGGAGAGATCTCTTCAAACGACCTTTTCTTAAGACTGACCCTCAGTAAGACTAATGTGGTTGTGGGAGAACCTATAACAGCCACTCTTAAACTATACCAGAGAGTGAACATTGCTGGATTTGAGAATGCTAAGTTCCCAACATTCAATGGCTTCTGGAGTCAGGAAGTTCAGGCTCCAACTAACATTGAATTCCATAGAGAGAACCTTGATGATATGATTTACAATGCAGCAGTGCTCAGAAGCTATGTCATCATTCCTCAGCAGTCAGGTTCTCTTACAATTGATCCGGCAGAACTTGTCTGCCTTGTCAATGTCAGAGCTGCAACAGGCCCTGCAACAAGTATCTTTGACAGCTTCTTCCAGGATGAATACAGAACTATCCGAAAGAGAGTGACAACAAAGCCTGTTTCCGTTAATGTGGCTAAGGTTCCAGCCGGAGCTCCAGCATCTTACGGTGGTGGTGTCGGTTCATTCACAATGAAGGCGTCTTTGTCGAAGGATTCTCTTAAGACACATGATGCGGCATCTCTTGTCATTACTATTACAGGCAAGGGAAATGTTGCTCTTCTGGAGGCTCCGAAGGTTAACTTCCCACCAGACTTTGAGGTATATGATATAAAGAACACTCAGAGCACAGACAAGTCAGTTGGTGGTACATCAGGAAGCAAGACATTCGAGTATCCTTTCATCCCTAGAAGTGGTGGTGAGTTTACAATTGAACCTATTGAGTATAGCTACTATGATGTTAATTCAGGCAAGTATGTTACTTTGTCCACAGAACCGATGACCATTAAGGTTGCAAAGGGTAATGCATCAGAGTCTTCTTCATCTAATCCTATTGTATCCTCTAATGTGAACAGAAAGGATGTCAAGGACCTTGGTAGTGATATCAGATATATGACAACAAAGGTACCTTCATTCTCATCTAAGGGATCATTCTTCCTTGGCTCGGGAGCATTCTGGGGACTTCTAGTCGCTATTATTGCTGCTGCAGCAGGAGCATTCCTTGCCATGACAAAGATGGCTCAGAGAAAGGCTGACGTTGCCGGATCTAAGAACAGAAAGGCAACAAAGATGGCTCAGAAGAGACTTAAGACAGCGGAAGACTTCCTTAAGAAGAATCTCTATACAGCATTCTACGAGGAACTCCATAGAGCTATGCTAGGATTTATCTCAGATAAACTTAACATGGATATGTCTGAGCTTAGCAAGGATAATATCGCAGCTGCACTTTCATCCGAGGGTGTACCTGAGGAGACTATCACATCGTATACAGGTCTTCTGGATGCTTGTGAGTTCGCCAGATACGCACCAGATGCAGGCCATGATGCCATGAATGCTCACTATGAGACAGCAGTTAATGTCATTTCTTCAATTGATTCAAGTATGAAAGGAAAGAAGTCGCCTTCCTCTAAGAATATGATGGCAATCCTAATTTTGATGCTTTCTATTCCTACAATGCTTAATGCCGAGTCAAAGATGTCGTATGTGGATTCTCTTTGGAATGCGGCAACAGGAGCATATGCTGACGGAAGATATGACGATGCTCTTCATGATTGGCAGGGAATCAGCATGGCCGGAGTAGAGTCTCCAGAGCTTTACTACAATATCGGAAATGCTGCATTCAAGTCATCTGATTATGCTCGGGCTATTCTGAATTACGAAAGAGCACTTAAACTTGATCCATCTTATTCTGATGCGAGATATAATCTTGACTTCGCCAATTCAATGATCCAGGACAAGATTGAACCTGTTCCTGAATTCATTCTGAAGACAGTGGCCAGAAAGATTTGTTGGATTATGGACTCAAATGCTTGGGCAGTTCTATTCCTTCTTTTTCTGGCAGGAACGCTTGCACTCGTTGTTGTGTTCCTTCTGTCTCAAAGCGTGTCAACTAGAAGAATCAGCTTCTATTCAGCTATTGTTCTAGTCCTTCTTTCACTATCTGCTATCTGGTTCTCCGCGTGGCAGAAATCAGAGTACCAGTCAGCTGACACAGCAGTTGTGATGATACCTGTAAGTGCGGTGAAGAGCTCTCCTTCTGCTGATGGTGCAAAGGATCTTTTCATTCTGCATGAAGGAACTAAAGTAACAATCCTTGATGAGGTCGGCTCATGGAAAAACATTGAGCTTGCTGATGGAAGACAGGGCTGGATAAAGAGTTCAGATGTAGAGACCATTTAACATACATATGTATAGAAGAGTTATTTTACTGGCAGTATTGTCAGTTTGCAGTTTCATCGCAGGCGCACAGCAGGCGGTGAAATTTGCGTTTATTACGGACAACCATTATTCAGAGGGCGCAGCATCCAATGCTGACCTGCAGGCAATTATTGAGGACATCAATTCCCAAAAGGGCATTGATTTCGTTGTTATGGGTGGAGACTTGACAGACTTTGGCTCCGATGAGGAGATAGCAGCAGTCAAGGCAACCCTTGATAAGCTTTCGCCGGAGTACTATGTGGTGGCAGGTAACCATGATGCAAAATGGTCTGAAAGTGGCTGTAACACATTCAAGGAAGTATTCGGATATGAACATTTCAATTTTACAAAGAAAGGGTGGAGGTTCCTTGGCCTAAATTGCGGTCCTGACATGCGAATGGCACCGGCTCTTATTCCTAAGGAGGGCAAAGTATGGCTTCAGAGCCTTGATGAATATGAGAATACAATCATGTTCAATCACTATCCTCAGGACTCTTCAGTACTGAACTACTTTGACAACGTGAGAGAGTTCAAGAGAATCGGAGTCAAGATGATGATTGGTGGTCATCTCCATGTCAACAAGGCATTTGATTACGATGGCCTCCCAGGAGCAGTATGCCGATCTGCTTTATCTTCAGGCAATCATCCAGGATACAATATTGTGAAGATAGAGGGCCAGCATATATCGATTGCTGAAAGAAGAGTCTTTGCGGCGAATAGCCATGTCGAGTTTGAACCATGGTATCAAAATGATCTTGTCAAGGTTGAGGATACGGTAGAGTATGACAAATATGGCCTTCCTTTATCATATCCTTGGATGAGATATGATGTTAATGAGCAGTATCCGTTTGTTAAGGAGATATGGAAGATTCAGGATAACAGCAATGTTGTCGCCGGTTTTGCGAAGAACGATAAGGTGGCATTCTATTCAACAGCATCAGGATGTATCAGGGCTGTCTCGCTTAAAGATGGAAGTCAGATATGGACAAGGACATTCCCTGGTAAGATATTCTCGACTCCTGCGGTCGATGGCAAGGTTCTCGTGTTCGGTTGTACTGACGGAAATATCTATGCTGTCAAGGCAACAGACGGTTCTCCTTTATGGTCAGTCAAAGCCAACAAGTCGGTACTCTCGTCTCCTACTATTTTTGAGGGCAAGGTGTATATCGGATCTTCTGATGGAATCTTCAGGTGTATTGATCTAAAGAGCGGAAACCTTCTATGGTCATATGATGACGTTGAGGGATTTGTGGAGAGTAAACCTTATGTTGACGCAGAGCAGGTTGTCTTTGGTACATGGGGAAATAGACTATACTCTCTTTCAACACAGACTGGTAAGCTCCAGTGGGTCTGGAGATCAAAACAGTCTTCAAGAATGTACTCTCCAGCTGCATGTTATCCTGTAAAGTCTGACGGAAAGATTTTCGTGGCAGTACCAGATAGAAAGGTATATGCAGTAGATGCAAAGACCGGTGAAACCGTGTATAATGTCGATGGAGGTAGAGAGGCAATTGGTATCTCGGAAGATGGTAAATACATCTATTCAAAGACAATGTTCAACAGTGCCTATAAGTTTAAAGCAAGCTCAACTGCTATCGAGAACGGTACTCTTCCTGTTTCTTCACAGGAGTGGAATGTAAAGGATGGCACCGGTTATGAAATTTCTCCAACCGCTCTAGTGGAGAAGGATGGAATGGTGCTTATTCCAACAGATAAAGGTAATATCATTGCTTTATCAGATAAGGACGGATCAATGCTCTGGGCTCATAAACTGTCGGTAGCACTTATCAATCCAATGCAAGTATGGAGTAAGGGTGGAAAGACTTATATCCTTGCTTCAACAATGGATGGCGTCCTCTCACTGCTGGAGGTTCAGCATTAGAAGAACGGTTATAAGGAAAAATGATTCGGGCGAGATTGTTGTGTAACAGTCCCGCCCGATTCGATATTATGTTGTCTTGGAGATTAAGCTCCGATAATCCACTTGCTTCCTGGGATCTTTGATATAATCCAGCTTGTCACTGTACAGCAGATAAATGTAAGTACTGCGATGCAAGGGATAGCAAGGTAAACAGGGATAAGAGGATTAGCCTGGTCACCGGCAACAAAGATAGGGGCGATGTTGCTCAGGAAGAACAGGTGCATAAGGTACATACCGAATGAGAGCTTTGCAATTGTTGTGATCCACTTTGGAGCCTGCTTTCTTTCAATGCAAGTAAAGAGAAGGAATGCTCCGAATGTTGAACATACGGTATTTGGTGTGCAGAACTCCCAAGACCACTCGAGCATAGGAGTCTCGATAAGCTGTCCAGGAACACCTGCATGATAGAATGACCAACCTGTGAAAACTGCTCCTACAACAAGGCAGAGTGCTCCGATTTTCATTCTTTTGGCTCTGCTCCAGTCCATGTGAACTCTGATGTAATGTGCAATTACAAGATATCCGAGATAACCTGAACAGTAGTAGAACATACCAAAGTATGGATTCCAGAAACATGTTCCCCAGATTTCAGCATTAACGAATCTTACGAGCCATGGAACGAGAGTTGAAACAAGGAAGAGACCGATGAAAAGGAGTTCATCCTTTGCAGAAGACTTCTCAAGCCAAGGTGATACCACAGGGATGATAAGGTAGAGAGAAATCAGTGGGTACATGAACCAAAGATGACCTGCCATTGAAGGGAAGTTGAATGGAAGCATCTTGAAGTCGTTCCATGACTGTTCCCATTCCATCTGTCCCCAAAGAAGAGGAAGGAATGTATACAGGAGCATGAAGATGATCATAGGAGGAAGGATTCTGGTGAAACGCTTCTTGTAGAACTGACCCATAGACATTCCGTCTTTTACAGGAACAAGAAGGAATGCACTTACTACCATGAACAGAGGAACGCAGATGCGTCCAAGAGTTCCATCGAAGAATGCAACCCAGAAACGGTTGGCTTCATTTGCAAGAAGAGATACATTGCCGGCGAGGCCTGATGTGTCCGCTGCATAGACGTTCTCACTGGCGTGAACAAGCATCACGAGGAAGCATGCAATCACGCGGATATAGTCAACGAAGACTATTCTATTGCTGTCGTTTGTCATGTATAAATAGTTGTTGATTATTCTGCATCAGGCTGCTGTCCGTCATGAGCTTTCCACATGCACTCTGTGATAGCCATATCTGTGAATACTGCCTTGAAAGAAGACTCCTCAGGTGAGCAGGCATAGATACCGAAACGAATCTCGTCAGTTGCTGCATACATGTGACATACTCTCATCTGGCTGAAGTTGATTCCGTCGGTAGAACACTCAATACAGAAGTCATCATCTCTTCTGGAGAGTCTGTACCACATTTCCTTTACGTCAGCTGAAATTGCGGTTGTTGCCCAGTCTGAATAACCATTGTTTGTTGCAACGCTTCCAAGATGCTGGAACTCTTCATTCTCAAATTCAACAGAACCCTTAAGCCAGTTCTCGCTGTCAAGATACATGACA
>JAKSJT010000207.1 GCA_024402125.1 Bacteroidales bacterium | reverse complement strand
GTACTCCTCAATACCAGTTTCATCCATGTCCATTCTGGTACCACGGTCAACGAGTTTCTTATTTGTAAGCTGCATATCAACCATCTTGTTTCCCTTGACATGGCCAAGCAGAATCATACAAGATGTCGAAATCATGTTAAGAACAAGCTTCTGAACTGTTCCTGCCTTCATACGGGTACTACCTGTAACAAACTCAGGTCCCACTACAACTGCTATTGGCATCTCAGCTGCTGCAGCAACTGGAGAACCCTCGTTACAAGTTACGCAACCTGTCAGAAGACCCATCTCACGACCCTTTTTGATTGCACCAATAACGTATGGAGTTGTTCCTGAAGCGGCGATACCTATAATGACATCATGCTCAGTTGGACAGAAAGGCTGCATGTCAATCCAACCCTGCTCAGGGTTATCTTCAGCTGCCTCAACGGCATCCCTTATGGCCTTGTCACCACCTGCAATAAGACCGATGAACTTTCCATGTACTCCATATGTCGGTGGAATCTCAGATGCATCGACAATACCAAGACGTCCGCTTGTGCCTGCACCAAGGTAGAATACTCTTCCACCCTTTTTCATTCTTTCTACGATACCATCAACAAGAGCCTGAATCTGAGGGATAACCTTAGATATAGCGATAGGGACATTTCTGTCCTCGTTGTTGATTCCTTCGAGAAGCTCCTTAGTTGACATCTTGTCAAGATGAGCATAATTTGAAGACTGTTCTGTTGTTCTCATGATAACAATCCAATAAACTAGTTCTTACCTGTATGATACTTCACAAGACCTTCAATAGGAGTTGCGATGATTGAGCTGAACTTGATTCCGTACTCTGAAGCTACCTTCATGAGGATTGCTCTATGCGCATAACCGAATCCTCCGACAACACCGACAGGATACTTGTCGATAGGATACTGCTTTAGTGCTCTTTCAATGAAGTTCCTGAAGTTGTTCTCAACAAGATTCTTCATATAGTCGTTAGCCTCATATCTTTCAACAATCCATGGAGCGAATGAGCCAAGGTATTTTGACGGAGCGTCACTCCTGTACACATTCTTCACAACTGTCATATAGTCCACCTCAAATGTTGAAGCGAACTCCGATGCCACAGGTTCAGGGACAAGACCCTTGAGAAAGTCTGCCATGAATGTCTTTCCAAGGCATGCTCCGCCACCCTCATCACCAAGGATGAAGCCAGCTGAACGGACATTCTTAACTATCTTTTCACCATCGAAAAAGCAGCTGTTTGATCCTGTTCCCATGATGCAGGCAATGCCAGGGTTGTGTCCGCACACAGCTCTAGCTGCATCCAGAAGATCCGACGCATACTCAATATCTGCTTCCGGATAGAACTCCTTGAGCTTTGCATCAAGATTCTTAGCCGATTCTGGGACTCTCTGACCTTCAGGAACGATAAGGCCAGCAGCATAGAAATGCACTTCTGAAACCTTCTCACTATTTGGATTTAGAGAAGCTGCAGCCTCACTGATAATGGCACCGATTGCCTCCATTGGCATAGTGGCAATGTTCATACCAGCGGTCTTGACGCTGAAAGTCTCTTCGCATTCTGTTACTGAGCAACAATCGGTCTTAGTAGCACCACTTGATACGATGAAAATCATAATCAAAGATATTTTGGAATAGTCTGCAAAAATATAAAAAAATGTGCGATAACTCGCACATAATATCTATAGGGTCATAAGTTCTGTAGGTTTGTCCCTGAAAAGGACTCTCACATTGATATTATCAAGGTCTGCCCCACAATCCATAAGAGCCTTCCTGGCTGTCTGAATAGCTAACTCCGGTGTGTTGTTATTACCGCTAAGGTGACAAAGTAACAGGTTCTTTAGTCCCGGATGGTAGAACTTCCTTACAGCATCAGCGCACTCGTCATTACTGAGGTGTCCCTTGGTTGCATCGATTCTGACTTTAAGCCAATCCGCATAGGCTCCGTTCAGAAGCATATTCCTGTCATGATTGGACTCGATGATAACAGTATCTGCTTCGCTTGCATATCGGATGATTTCGTCAGTGACCTCACCGCAGTCTGTAACAAAGACTACAGTCTTTCCTGATGCCTTTATTGAAAATCCACATGTGAACTTCGCATCATGAGGAACCTCAAAGTACCTCACCATAACATCTGGTGCCACCTCAACATAGTTATCCTTGTCCAGACACTTAAGGAACGGAGGGACCTGATCCTTTGTGAAAGGATGGACGCAGAGAGTAGGTTTAAGCTCCGGAGCACACCACACAGTCTTCTTCGCCTTCTTGCAGATTCCGCCGAGGTATCTGATGTGGTCAAGATGCTCGTGAGACACCAGAATTCCGTAAAGGTTGTTCATCGAGAGGCCATATTGGAAGAAAAGGCTCTTTATCGTCCTTAGTCCCCTACCCGCATCGATAAGAACACCCGGCTTGGAGTCCTCGCCGATATAGTAGCAGTTACCGCAGCTGCCACTGGTAAAACTTATAAACCTTAGCATCCGAAATCCTCCAATGATTTTGTAACAAGAGAAGCTAGGTCATCCCCCTGATTATATAGAACCGCCTTGATACCAACCTTAGATGCACTTTCCACATTGACAGTCGAGTCATCAAAGAAGAGTATCTCCTCAGCTGGTAGGCCAATTCGGCGAACGACTTCCTTATATATATCCTCTGAAGGCTTCAGAAGATTAAGTTCATATGATAGGAACTCAGACTTGAACACCTTTTCCTCGCAAAGACCAGCCAAGCGCATGATCTCTCTACACTTTTTCATGGAAATAGGGTTGTTGTTACTGAGCATATAGACATCGATCCTTTCTGACAAATCCTCCAGCATCTTAACTTTATAGGGGGCCATTTCCCCAAGAAGACTCTCCATACAGGCATCAACATCATTAGCAGAGCACTCAGGCCTTGAACCTTTAAGGACAGTGGACCTGAACACCTCAGGAGTGATGTCTCCTCCCTCAAGACGCTGATAGATCCCCCTCTGGTTAGACCTATCCAATATGTCACGGATCTTCTCGAAACCCAGTCTGGAGACAAACTGACTTACACACCCCTCGAAGTCGAGGTCTATCAGCACTCCACCTAAATCAAACAATATAGCTTTTATCATGAACGGTTAGTAATGGTCTTTCGTAAATATCTACTGCTCTTCCTCACAGTACTTGGAGATGACGCTGTATGACTCCGCAACTCCTAGCTCACCTGCCCTAGAGAGGTCAATACAGCCCTTCTCCTTATCCTTCAGGTAAATCTGCACAAGGCCTCTGTTATAGTAGGCATCACCCATGTATGGATACAGGGAGATCGCCTTTGTGTAGCTGGCGATTGACTCGACCAGTTTCTCAGACAAACAGTACAGGTTTCCTAAGTTATAATGTATATAAGGTATATCCGGAACAATGGCAGCGGCTGTCAGCATATCCTCTATAGCCTCCGAATAGTCATATGTTCTGTTAACCTTATCGGCAACCCTTGCCCTGATAGTTCCCTGATCATCCATAGTAAGGGTCTGGACATTCTGCTGAATGGAAGCGATGAAGTCAATCATCTCAGCCCTAAGGGTTCCTCTGTTCATGTAGAAGAAGCTCTTGTACATATTGGCATACCTGTCATCCGAAGATGAGTCAACTGCATTGTCGTAATGAACCAGAGCTGAGTTAAACTGCTTGCCTTGGACATCGTACAGGGCTTTCAGGCACTCCTGCTCTCCCGTTGCCTGCCTACCCGTTCCGTACAGAATGGTTTCAAGGGCAGTGACTTTAGGTATACCAGCCTTTTCGTCAGTTGCAGCAACTGTAATAGGGAGCTTTGACTCGTTCATGAACTTGTCAACAAGAGCGTTCTCGTATCTGTGACCTAGAGCATAGCTGATATTGTCGGCAGACTCAACCATAATGAACCTGTACAGAGGACGGAGCTTGATATCTATGTCTCTATGCTGAAGAAGTTCATCATCAAAGTCCTTCTTTGCAAAGTCTGCATCAAGGGCAAGAAGACCGCTGTACTTCTTAGTTGTGTCAGCAAATGATCCGGCGTCGGACTCGTTCTTCTCCCTATACTCCCTGACCTTTGCCTGAGCCGTGTCATAGTCCCTCTTTGAATCCCTGTTTCTTCCGAGCATACTGTTGACATAGGACCTGTTCATGTATGCCTTCGCGAAATCCGGATACAGTTCGATTGTCTTGTTATAGTCCTCCAGAGCATCCTTATACCTCTCCATCTGGATAAAGAACGACGCTCTGTTGTAATAGGCAAGCACATTGTTAGGATTGATGTTGATGACCCTGTCAATGTCATCCAAAGCATCCTCGTAGTTTCCGACCTGAGCACTGATAAGGCTTCGGTTATAAAGGGTGAGGGCATTACCTGGTTCATCTTGAAGGACTCTATTCAGGTCCTTCATCGCAAGGTTATAGTCCTTGGTCTCATAATACATGATCGCTCTGTTGAAGTAGGCATATGTATTAGTGGTATCAAGGTCGATTGCCATGTTCATGTCGCTGATAGCCTTCTCGTAGTCATTAGACTCAGCGTACACTCTACCTCTACGGATGTATCCTTCCGGCTCGAATCTGTCAAGCTTGATTGCTCTGTTATAATCAGCAAGGGCCTTTGTTGTGTCATTAAGGAACAGATAAGTCGCTCCTCTGTTGAGATATGCTGACGGGTCCTTTGGCTCCTGAGCTATGTACCTGTCGAAATCCTTCACAGCAAGATCAAACTTCTGTGCAAGGAAATAGGTTACACCTCTAGTAAAGTAAAGCCCCACAAATCCAGGTCTAAGCTTGATTGCAGTCTCAAGGTCAGACAGAGCTTCGTCATACCTTCCGGATCTGCTTGTTGTAATAGCTCTATAATGGTATCCGTTAGTGAAGACCGGATTGAGTCTGACGCTAGTATTGAAGTCCTGCTGGGCACCTCTGATGTCGCCAAGGTTATATTTTGCGATACCTCTATAGAAGAAAGTCCAGTAGTCGGTCGAGTCGAGTCTTGCCAGAACATTGAACTGTTGAATGGCATCGGCATACTTACCATCCGACAAAGCATTGCGTCCTCTCCATGAGAACACATCCTTGTCATACTGCGCAGATGCACTGAGGACAAATGCAAGCAGTATAGAGATGATTGCCAGTAACCTTTTTATCATATTTTTTAAATAAATCGTTGAATTCACTATTTTTGCAAGCCCAATCATACAAAGATAAGCATTTATCGTGCCGATAAAAATGAGCAGACTGAAAAATAACATATTATATAGTATAATTATACTCTGCATCTTCATGCAGATGTCTGCTTCCGTATCTTATGCCCAAGGTAATTCTTCTTCCAGGAATTTCATCCCTAGTGCCAGAAATGCCGAGAATGTCATCTCAGAGAAAACACTCTCAAGCACAATCGAATTCCTGACCGACTCTCTTTGTCAGGGAAGAAGGACTTCAAGCCGAGGAGCAATCGAGGCCGCATTCTATATCGAAAGAAGATTCAAAAAGGCTGGACTTCTTCCAGTCAACGGATCTTACTCCCAGAGCTTCCCTATCAAAAATGAAGGTTTCAGCGGTATTGGGCACAATGTGTTAGGAGTTCTTCCTGGAGCTCACGCAAAGGATGGTGCCGGATACATCATTGTTGCAGCTCACTACGACAACCTTGGAACAATTGACGGAAAAATGTTCCCGGGAGCGGACAGCAATGCCAGCGGTGTATCATCTATGCTGAGCATTCTGGATATGCTCACATATATGAACAAGCTTGGAAAGATATACAACAAGAATGTCCTCTTTGTCGGATTTGATGCAAAGGAGCTCAGCATGGCCGGATCACAGGCTCTTTGGGACGCCATAGCAAAAAAGACCTTGATTGACCCTAACACAAATAAGCCAATCACAAAGGAGCA
>JAKSJT010000206.1 GCA_024402125.1 Bacteroidales bacterium | reverse complement strand
GCAATCCTCTATATGATTATTTCAGAGCACACTACCACAAGTGAGAAATAATCCTTAAATTTAAGGCCCTATTTGGATTCGGATGTCAGAAAAGCAGAATATAGTCATTAAAGGAGCTAAGGTCAATAACCTTAAGAATATTACCGTGGAGATTCCTCGCGGTAAGTTTGTCGTTGTAACAGGTATATCAGGGTCTGGTAAATCTTCACTTGCGTTTGATACCCTTTTTGCTGAGGGACAGAGACGCTTTGCTGAGAGCTTGTCTTCTTATGCGAGACAGTTCCTTGGTCGTATGAGCAAGCCGGATGTTGAGCTTATTGAAGGAATTCCACCAGCAGTAGCAATCGAACAGAAGGTCAACACCCGTAATCCACGCTCTACTGTCGCTACCACCACTGAAATCTATGACTATCTCCGAATCATCTTTGCCCGTATCGGTAGGACATTCTCTCCAATCAGTGGAAAAGAAGTGAAGGCCAATACTGTTACCGATGTCATTGATTTTATCTTTGGAGCGAGCTTTTCGACAGCATACCTCATAGCAGAACTTGACTGGGCAAACAGAAATGATAAGGTTGAGCTAATGCTTCGTCTCAAGGAAGACGGTTTTACAAGATTCTACACAAGTGAAGGTGTTGTCCGAATCGAGGACCTTATGCAGAGGGCATCGCAAGGCAATTATCCGGATGAAGTATATCTTCTTGTTGATAGAGTCCGTATCCCGTCTAGCAGTGACGATCCTATATGGGGAGATATAAGGACCAGACTACTGGCTTCCGTAGATACTGCATTCTCTGAAGGAAACGGTATTGTCTATGTTGTCAATGCTGACAATAACGAGAAGACACGTTTTATTAACCGTATGGAGATGGACGGAATGACTTTCCAGACTCCTGATGAGTTCCTTTTCAGTTTCAATAGTCCGCTTGGTGCTTGTCCTGTCTGCGGTGGCCTCGGTAAGATCATAGGAGTTAGTGAGGACCTTGTTGTTCCAGATAAGTCCAAGAGTATCTATGAGGGCGCCATCGCCTGCTGGCGAGGAGACAAGATGGGTTGGTTCAAGGACCATATCGTTGAATATGCGGACAAGTATGACATTCCGATATTCGAGCCATATGCCAAACTCCCTCAGAGGGTGAAGGACCTGCTTTGGGATTCCCATAGCGTGGAAGGGGATGACTCTTCTCTAGTTGGTATAAATGAGTTCTTCAAATGGGTTGAGACCCAGAGATACAAGATTCAGTTCAGGTTTATGCTGAACAGATTCTCCGGAAAAACTACCTGTCACTCTTGTCACGGTAGCCGCCTAAGAAAGGAGGCTCATTATGTCAAGGTAGGAGGTAAGACTATATCAGAGCTTCTTAACATGAATGTTGAGCAGCTCCTTGACTTTTTCAATAATCTTCAGCTCTCTGATTATGAGTCTGGAGTAGTTCATAAGGCAGTAGAGGAAGTCACATCAAGACTTAGATACATCTCTGATGTGGGTCTTTCGTATCTGACACTTTCTAGAGCCTGCAACACTCTATCAGGAGGAGAGAGTCAGCGTATCAACCTGGTGACAGCACTTGGCAGTTCGCTCGTAGGATCAATGTATATCCTTGATGAACCTAGTATTGGACTCCATCCAAGGGATACGGATAGACTGATAAGTGTTCTAAAGCGTCTTCGTGATCTTGGTAACACCGTAGTTGTCGTTGAACATGACGAGGAGATCATGCGTGCAGCGGATGTCCTTATTGATATGGGACCTAAAGCAGGTGTTGACGGCGGTAAGGTTGTATTCCAGGGAAAGATTGGAGATGAGAAAGGTGAAGGTGATTCAATCACACTTCAGTATCTTCATGGACTCAGGAAGAAACCATCAAGACAGAAGCGTTCGTGGGAGTACTCTATAAAAGTTGAGGGAGCGATGGAACATAATCTCAAAAACGTTGACATCGAGTTCCCTCTAGGTGTGTTTACTGTAGTGTCAGGTGTTAGTGGTAGTGGTAAGTCTTCAATTGTTGGAGATATCCTGTATCCTGCCATCTATAGAAAGCTCAATGATTCAGGAGACCTTCCTGGAACTTTCAGGAACCTCTCTGGAAACTTGGATCGAATAAGCCGTATCGAGTATGTCGATCAGAATCCTATCGGTAAGAGCTCACGTAGTAATGCGGCTACTTATCTTAAGATATATGACGATATACGTAAGCTTTTTGCTGAGCAGCCATATGCTAAGATAAACGGGTACACACCTGCATACTTCTCTTTCAATGCTGATGGCGGAAGATGCCCGGAGTGTCAGGGAGATGGTGTGGTGAAGATCGAGATGCAGTTCATGGCGGATGTCACCATGGTCTGCGAGTCTTGTGGAGGTAAGAGATTCAAACCGGATATCCTTGAAGTCAGATACAAGGAGAAGAATGTTGATGACATTCTGAACATGAGTGTATCCGAGGCCATAGAATTCTTCTCTTCATCAGAGGATGAACTTGCAAAGTCAATTGCCAGGAAACTTCAGCCACTTGTCGATGTGGGCCTGTCATACATTAAGCTTGGCCAGAGCAGCAGTACTCTGTCCGGAGGAGAGAGCCAGCGAATCAAGCTCGCCTATTTCCTGTCGATGACAGAAGGTTCAAAGGATAAGATAATGTTCCTGTTTGACGAACCTACAACCGGACTTCATTTCTATGATGTGGACAAACTTCTGAAAGCATTTGATGCTCTGATATCAAAGGGACATACAGTTATTGTAGTAGAGCATAACCTTGATGTCATTAGAGCTGCGGACTGGATCATTGACCTTGGACCAGATGCCGGTGACAGGGGAGGAGAAGTAGTCTTTGCCGGAAAACCTGAGGATCTGGAGGCTAGTGGTGATACTTTCACTGCTCAGTATCTAAGGGCGACTGCTTATAACGAATAATAGATTAGGCATGTATTCTCTAGTTCTTAATATCGCTATGTATATTCTTCGCCTTTTAGGAAAGAAGAATGAGAAGCTGCGTCTATTTGTGGAGGGAAGAGACAATCTTATCCCTCGAATAAAGGAGGCGTGCTCAGGTTATGACGATATTATCTGGTTCCATACACCTTCATATGGAGATTTTGAAGAGGCTAGACCAATTATCGATGCTACAAGGACTAGATATCCTGATGCAAAGATTCTTCTGACCTTTTTCTCTCCGTCAGGCTATGAGATGAGAAAGAACTATAAGAATGTCGATTGGGTATTCTATCTTCCTATCGATACCAGAAGGAACATGAGAGAGTTCCTGGATGCGGTTCGACCAAAGAAGGCGATCTTTACAATAGGTGAGTATTGGTTTAATACTTTAAAGGAGCTTAGAAATAGAAAGATTGACACCTATGTGATGTCCATCAGAATTCTTCCGAATTCAACATACCTTAAGTGGTATGCCTTCCCTTTCAGAAACCTCTTCAGGACCTGCTATAAGAACATCATCGTAAAGGACGAGAGATCTGTTGATATTCTTTCTAGGATTGGAGCTAAGGGTGTGGTCCATATAGGAGATGCTCGCTTTGATAGAGTCTTTGACATTGCAGCAGAGCCTTGGAACGATCCGATTGTCGATTCGTGGTGTGGAGAAGAGAAAGTGTTCATAGCTGGTAGCTCTTGTCCAGGAGGAGATGATGATATTGTTCTGGCATGTGCGGCCAAGCATCAGGATAAGAAGTTCCTTTTCATCCCTCATGAGATTCATAAGAGCGTAAATGACCATATTATTGAGGAGGCTAAAGCTGGGGCTGTTCTATATTCTGAAGTTCAGTCCGGGAATGTCTCTGAGGAGAGACTTAGGAATGCTCAGATCCTCATTATCGATAAGGTCGGAATGCTTGCCCGCCTGTATAGATACGGATTCGCCGCATTTATCGGAGGTGGTTTTATCAATATGCCTCACAGCGTCATTGAACCTGCTGTATATGGCCTTCCAGATGCGATGGGACCTCAGTATGAAAGAGACCTTCATTTTGTGGATATGGTAAAAGATGGTTGCGGTTTCTCATTTGAGGATGCTGATTCATTCAACCTCTGGTATGAGAAGATTTCTTCCGATAGAGAATATCTGGCGACAATAGGAAAGATTGCTTCATCTTACTGCGAATCCAATAGGGGAGCAACTGATAAGATCATGAATCTTATCTTCGAGTCATAATATAATTTGTCATCACATAGAAAAAGAATTATCCCGTGAGCTTATCACAGCTGACGGGATAAGAGTTATTACCGACATTGTGTCATTAGAATGACTAACTGAATTACCAGGATAGGATTAAGCAAGTATTGTGGGAGTTCCACGAAGACGTTTAAGATGACTCCTATCCTAAAAATGGCGTATCTCTACGGCACTGCAAACCAAAACTTTATGTCAATAAAGATGATTGACAGTTACAAAGTTATGTCTTGGTATGCCTTGCTCAAATACCTGATAATTAGTAATTTCCGAATTGATAATCAGTGTGTACTTTCGGCTCTTGACTACTCTGATTATACCATGAAATATGACCCGATTTTCTATTATGTACGCCTTGAGTTGAGGATCTTATTTGTCCATATTTCCATTTGACGAAATAAAGACAAGTTTTAAAACTTGCCTTTAGATATTGTGGTATTAGAACTTTAAAGAATGACGCCAATAAGGAGAGCTGCAGGAATGATTCCTCCGGTAGTCAGGATGATTTCGCTCTGGTTTTGGAATCTTCCTCTATATACATGTCTTCCATCGTAGTTGTAGATAATCTCACTTTGGTTTGTGAATCTTCCATGGTAGATGTTCTTACCATCCCATGTGTATAGGATGTCGCTCTGATTTGTGAATCGTCCCTTGTAGAGATATTTCCCATCCCAAGTGTACAGGATATCAGATTGATTCGTGAAACGGCCTTTGTAGATGTGTTTTCCGTTCCAAGTGTATAATATATCACTTTGATTTGTGAATCGTCCTCGATAGATGAATAAGCCGTCAAAACAATACATTATATCAGACTGGTTTGCAAATCTTCCCCTGTAGATGTTAATCGATGCCATATCCTTTTCCTTTTGTTCTGATAAAGATACTAAAAAATAAGAGCCGGCAATGCCGACTCTTACATGTGTATCGCAACTGGTGTCTATTAACCACCGAAGTTATCGAAGAGGATGTTCTCAGGAGCAACTCCAAGGTTGTCGAGAAGATCAACTACACACTTGGTCATCATAGGAGGACCGCACATGAAGTACTTGATATCTTCTGGAGCCTCATGGTTCTTAAGGTAAGTCTCGAACACTACATTGTGTACGAAACCTGCTACATAAGGAACACCTGCTGCATCTGCTGCTGGATCTGGACGGTCAAGAGCAAGATGGAACTTGAAGTTAGGGAAGTCACGCTCAATCTCAGCGAAGTCCTCAAGATAGAATGCTTCAACAAGTGCACGAGCACCATAGAAGAAGTGAACTGTCTTACCTGTCTTGAGAGTCTTGAAGAGCTGCATGATGTGGCTTCTAAGAGGAGCCATACCAGCACCACCACCTACAAAGATGTACTCCTGTGAATCTGGATCATTCTTAGGGAGAAGGAAGTCTCCGTAAGGACCTGAGATCATAACCTTATCGCCTGGCTTTCTTGTGAATACATAAGAAGAAGCGATACCTGGGTTAACAGGGAGAAGCTTTGGACCAAGCTCTCTAGGAACTGATCTATCGAATGGAGGAGTAGCGATACGAACGTTGAGCTTGATGATGCCCTTCTCACCTGGGTAAGAGGCCATAGAGTAAGCTCTGATTGTATCAACAGGGTTAGATGAGTGAAGGTTGAAGAAACCGAACTTCTCCCAATCGCCCTTGTACTCTGGACCAACTGCGATATCCTTGAAATCAAGCTCGTACTTAGGGATGTCGATCTGGATGTACTGACC
>JAKSJT010000205.1 GCA_024402125.1 Bacteroidales bacterium | reverse complement strand
TCTGTGAATGTGATATTCATCTTACCTGGCTTAGCCTTAGATGTGATATCAACATAGAGGAATACATAGTTAGGGTTTGTTGTTCTGACAACTTCCTTAACGTTAACTCCAGGGTAGTTTACAGTAACATCACTCTTTGCGATGTCCTTACCGTGAAGAAGAATCTGAAGTTCTGTGTTCTTCATGCCAACCCACCAGAAAGGTGGGTCAACATTCTGAATATCTACAGCATTTGCACTGAAATAGATGCAAAGCAGTGCTATTGCGACAAAAAATCTTTTGAGCATGATTGGTATAGTTTGTTAAGTTGTTTCTGTATTACTTAGAAAGATCAAGTACGTATGCTGCACGTGCAGGAACAAGTACCTTCTTTGTAACGTCGATAACAGCGCCTGTTGTAACGTCCTTACCCTTTGTGTTAGCTCCGATAACCTCTGTGAATCTTGACATATCAAGAGCCTTAAGAGTGTCAGAACCGTTAAGGATTACAAGAACAGTGTTCTTACCGTCTGTCTTAGCGTAAACATAGCACTTGTCGTTGTTGTCTGGTGTGTAGTGGATAAGCTTACCCTCTGTTACAGCCTTAGAAGTTCTTCTCCAGTTGAGAAGCTTCTTAGCGTAGTCAAGACACTCCTTCTCATAGTCGTTAAGACCTGCACCTGTGAAAGCAGACTTTGTGTCTTCCTTCCAACCACCTGGGAAGTCAGCACGGAGCTGATCATCACCCATCTCCTTGTTTCCGCCCATAGCGATCTCAGTTCCATAGTAGATCTGAGGGATACCTCTTGAAGTAAGAAGAAGAGCAAGGCCCTGCTTGAACTTCCAGATAGGATCACCAGCCTTCATGAAACGAGTGATATCATGGTTGTCAAGGAATGTAAGTACGTAGTTAGGATCTGGAATGAGGAAGTCCTGTGAGATAGTCTCATAGATCTTGAAGAGACCAGCCTCTGTTCCTTCCTTAGTGTTGCTCTCCTTGAGGATCTCAGCCTGAGCTGTGAATGTGAGATCGAAGTCCATCACAGTCTTAAGGGCAGGGTTCTTAGGGTTAACCTCTGAGTTTCTCTGCCACCAACCAGCAGCTGAGTTACGAGGATACCAACCCTCACCTACGATATTGAAATCAGGATACTCCTCAGCGATTTCATCACACCAGCGAACCATGAAGTCATAGTCAGCATATGGATATGTATCCATACGGATACCATCGATTCTAGAGTACTCAATCCACCAGATAGAGTTCTGGATCATATACTTTGCAAGGTGACGGTTTCTCTGGTTAAGGTCTGGCATACCACCTGAGAACCAACCGTTAACAAGGATATCCTTCTCTGTCTTAGGAGCGTGAGGGTCCATAAGAGACCACTTGTAGTGAGTTGTAGTTACAAGAGCGTTAGGATCCTTCTCTGGTCCGAGGATACGAGCCTGCTCCTCTGATGAGAGTGCATTGAACTCCTCGATTGTCTTAACCTGTGGCATAGGATTCTGCTGTCCTCTTCTCTGACCACCGAAGTTCTGGCCACCCTGAGGCATGCCCTGTCCCTGCTGTCTCTGAGCACCCTGACGGCCCTGCTGCTGAGTCTGGGCAGCGGCACGCTGTCCGATAGAAACAGCATAGTCGTTCTGATTGAACCAGTCTGTATCAGGAACGTCTGAAATCCACCAGTGTGAGCTACCAGAGTGGTTGAAGATCATATCCATAACGACCTTGATGTTCTTTCCGTGAGCTGCATCGATAAGATCACAGTACTCCTCGTTAGAACCAAGTCTTGGGTCGATAAGATAGTAGTCAGAAATTGAGTATCCGTGTGAAGCATTTCCTCTATTGTACTGAACTGGGTTAAGCCAGATAGCAGTTACACCGAGGTCGTCGATATAGTCAAGATGCTCCTTGATACCCTGGAGGTCACCACCGTGGTGTCCACCACCCTGTCTGTTTGCAACGAAACCATCAAGGTCATCGTTACCAGGGTTACCGTTAGAGTAACGGTCAGGCATGATAAGGTAAAGCACATCCTTAGTTGTGAAACCCTGAGCACCTACCTTATTGTTTCTGTCCTTAAGCTCGAACTTCTGAGTTGTAGTCTTCTTGCCTTCCTTAAGAAGGAATGTCATTGTACCAGGCTTAGCTGTAACACCTACCTCAAGATATACCCAGAGGTAATTTGGATTAGCGGTCTTAGCTACTTCCTTAACCTTTACACCACTGTAAGGTTCGAGAGAGAACTCAGCCTTTGAAATGTCCTTACCATAAAGCATCACCTGGAGCTCATGGTTCTTCATTCCTGTATACCAGAAAGGAGGATCCATTCTGTCAACAGTAACAGCAAATGCGTTAGCCGCGAATGCTACAGCTAGAATTGCTGATGCAAAGAGATTTCTTAGTTTCATAACTATGTGTTTTTTATAATTTACTTAAGAACGATATACTCGAATGGACGCATAAGCTCCTTCTCTGTAAGAGTATATGACTTACCTGTAATAAGGTCTGTGCAAGTCTTGCCAACCCATGCTGCAGGAATTGTAGCGTTACCCTGAACGTCACGCATGTTGATGACAACAAGGATATTCTCGCTTGCATCCTTTCTCTCGAATGTGAGGAAGTCTCTATCTGGATAAGGTACCATCTCACCCTTTCTGATAGCAGCATGCTCCTTGAATACAGATACAACCTTCTTGTACTGATTGAAGAGTTCCTGGTTAGCATTCCAGTCAATCTCACAGTAGTTGAAGAAGTGAATCTTTCCTTCGTAACCAACTTCCTGGCAACCGTAGATAAGCATACCACCATGAATGTATGTAGAAGCCACGAAAGCAGCCCTAGAACCCTGCTGGCCCTGGAACTCTCTAACTGGAGACATCTTCTCGTGCTCATCGTGGTTAGTTGTGAAGCGGAGCTTAACCTTACCTGGAGCGAGACCTGCATACTCTGAAGAATCTGTAGCGAAAAGTGTAGAAACTGGAACTGCACGATTTACAGTACGAGTTCTAGGAGCCTGAGGACGGTTACCGTTAGGACGGTTGCCATTCTGAGGACCTCTTGCTGGCATCTCCATTGTCACAGTCTCACCTGTGTAAACCTTACGGAGTGATGAAAGCCATCCCCATGCGTAGTTAAGGTCGAAACCTGCCTCGAAGTGATCCTTTCTCTGGCCCTCACCGAGCATAAGAAGATTGTGACCCTCGATAGCTCTAAGCTGATCAAGGCAGTTCTTTCAGTACTCATAAGGAACATAGTCAGCTGCATCGCATCTGAAACCATCGATACCAACTTCTTCTACCCAGAACTTCATGGCATCGATCATAGCCTGACACATCTCAGGGTTATCGAAGTTAAGGTCAGCAACGTCATTCCAACCTGTACCGGCAGGAGAGATAATCTGTCCTTCCTCATTATGTGTATACCACTCTGGATTATCGAAAATCCACTGGTTGTCCCATGATGTGTGGTTTGCTACCCAGTCAATGATGACAGCCATGCCTCTAGAGTGAATATCATCAACGAGAGCCTTGAACTCATCGATTGTACCGAACTCAGGGTTAACACCTGTATAGTTCTTTACGCAGTATGGGCTCTTTACTGACTTAGCGTCCTGTCCGATTTCACAGATAGGCATGAACCATACTACATTAGTTCCAAGTTCCTGAATCTTGTCAATGTGCTTACGAACCTCATTGAAAGACTTCTCAGGAGCGTAATTACGTGGATTAACCTGATACATTACAACATCTTCAGGTGCAGGGACCTCATAAGAGCCTCCCTTAGTCGAGCAAGCTGAGAAAAGAGCTGCTACGGCAAAAAGAACAAGTATCTTTTTCATATTCAGTGTTAATTATTAATTATCATTTAGTGGCATTGACTTAGACTAGCCATGCAAGAAAATCATTGACTCTTGATCTGGAAACAATAACCTCTACGTCAGGTTTAGAGGAAATGATTACTTTAAGTCTGCCTCCAAGCAGTTTGTCAATGTTTTTAATTGCCGAAGAGGCAATGATATTGTTTCGTGAGATCTGGAAGAACATCCTTGGATCAAGCTCTTCCATAATAGAATCCATTGAACTCTCAACGAAATACTGATGACCTTCTCTAGTCACAATGTATTTACTCTTACCTTCAGCGTAGAAGTAAGAGATCTCTGAAATATCAATTGGGATAAGTCTCTGTCCGATATGGACAATAAAACGGCGTCTGTATGACTGGGTGCCTGCAGCTTTCTGAAGATTCTGCATAGCACTGAGAACAGACTGTATATCTGTTGAAGTTGACTGTTTTCTACAACGGTCAACTGCTCGTTTAAGAGCTGAAGTTTCAATCGGCTTTAGGAGATAGTCCACACTTCCCACCTCGAAAGCTCTAACGGCATACTTGTCGTATGCAGTAGTCATGATGACCTTTGCATCAATCTCTATCTGTCTGAAGATATCGAAACAACTTCCATCAAGAAGCTCGACATCCATAAAAACGATGTCTGTTGTATTCTCCTCTTTAGAGAACCACTCAAGAGTAGCCTTTACAGAAGGAACAACACCTACAATCTCAATATCATTAAAGTTTGTTGTGATAGCCTTTTTCAGGATTTCCTGAGCCATGCGCTCATCTTCAACAATCAGGGCTTTCATATATGTTATAGAATAGGAAGTTCAACTATGTACTGCAAGTCTGTCCTTTCGGCAATAATCTTTTTATTTGCGATATCTTCATATTGCTGGGCGACATACTTAAGACCCCTGCCAGTTGATGGCTGAGAAGATACCTTAGGGTTCAAGTTGTTGACAACTTTAATGTAGTTGTTTTCAACTGTGATATTAATGACCAGTGGCTGGTCAATTGAAATTGCATTATGCTTAGTTGCATTCTCAACAAGCATCTGAATGGAACAAGGTACAACTGATGAGCTGAAATAATTCTCCGGAACATCAATGTTTACCTGAAGTCCTTCGGGGAATCTGACCTTCAATAGATCCACATACTTTCGTAGGAAAGTCAATTCCTCTTCAAGGTATACAAGCGCTTCATCTCCATTGTCAATCATATATCTGTAAATACCAGCCAACTTATGAATAAATTCTGAGGCCTGGTCGTATTTCTGCACACAAATAAGTCCGTCAAGGGAATTGAGTGTGTTGAAAAGGAAATGAGGTGCTACCTGCTGTTTAAGTTTAAGGTAGTTGAACTGAGCCTTGCGGGTCTTCTCCTGTTCAACTATCATCTTGTTATTGGCCCTGATTGCATAGTTTGCCATATAGCCAATAGCGAGAATACAAACACTGAAATCGAGGCAAACATTCAAAACGAGATTCTGCTCAAATGAATCATATGAGTTAGTCAACATTCTGAAGAGTCTGACAATCAGCACTGTCATGACAGCAAGGAACATCCACATTATACCCCTTGTGTCTACCTCTACAAAATTCCTACGTTTCTGTAGAATCTTAATCAAGCCCAATTGAATAAGACCAAGCAGAACTGTAGTAATGAAGGTAATAATAGAACTGTTATATCCCCTTAAAAAAGATAACTCACGAAGAATTGGTCTAAGAGCACTTCCAATCCACCTACCGAAGTACAGTCCTAAAATATTTACAGCTACAACACAGAGTACCATGAAAAGGACATTCATACGATTCCTCAGAGACAAAATCACCGACATCATCATTGAGAGAAGTGTCAAGATGAGCTCATCGTAGAAACCAAATAGTCTTGAAGCTAATGCCACAATAAAATGTGCAAGAGCCATCAGAAGAACTATATGTATGTCTTTAAGCCTGATCATAGACTCAGTCTAACTCTTAATAAGCTAATAAAACTATTTTTAAGGATTACAACAACACTAATAATATGGCAATAAGCAAAGATAATAATGTAGTTGTTAAATATGATCATTTTAATAAAGAGAATATTTCTTATTATGGAATTAAAACACTAATGAA